>JAKITW010000005.1 GCA_021647905.1 Desulfobacterales bacterium
TGCCGAAGTTGTTTCAAATTCCGCTTTTGCCGTCACGGCCGCGGCTCAGGGTCCGCTACACCGTTCGGTATAAGAAAACCCCTTTCCCGGTCCAACCTCAAACGTACGGGGGTTACCGAAACCTTACCCAATAACCAACAACTAAACATTCCCTTACCCCTTGACCTCACAAGAAACAGATATGGAGAGATTCCGCCTCGAAAAGGTGCTGACCCACCGGCGTACCCTGGAGACCATGGCCCGGCAGGAACTGGCCGCGGCCCAGCAGCTGGAACAAGAGATCCTGTTGGAAGTTGACGCGGCCCGGAGGCGTCTGGCTGCCTGTGACCAGGAATTCGAGCGGTTAAAGCGGGCCGGCTTGACCTCCCAGGAGTTGATCCTCCATCAGGAGCACCTCGGCCGCCAGGCCGAACATCTGGCTGCACTGCAGGAACGCCGGGGACTGGTCCGCCGGGATATTGACTCGCGCCGGGACCTGCTGATCGCGGCCAGCATGGATAAACGCCTGCTGGAAAAATTTAAGGAAAAAAAGGACCGGCAGTTCCGCCGGGAATTGCTCCGCAAGGAAAACAACATCCTGGACGAGATCGCCATCCGGCAATTCCATAACAGCGGGCGGTGAAGTTCCAGGGTTGAGTCCCCGGATGAATAAATGAATGGTTACGAGGTGATGTGATGCGTTTAAGATTTCCCGCGACCACTGCCATGCTGTTCGGAGCGCTTCTGCTCCTCCCTGCTCTGATTCATTCCGTGGCGGTCGCTGCCCGGGAAACTCCGGCGGCCGCAGTGCCGGAGTCGGTGGAAGAGCGGCGGCTGCTTTATGACATGGGCCGGGAACAGGCCCGCCTGCAGGCCGAATATCAACAACGGCTCCAACAACTTGACCTGCGTGAAATTGAGCTAAAGACTCTGGCCGGTGAGGTCGAGAAGAAACTAAACGAATTAAAGAAGCTCCGGGAATCGGTGCAACAGCTCCTGGCGGTAAAGAACGCTGTTGAAGCCAGGCGGATCAAGGGTCTCAGCAAGATGTACGCCAAGATGGCGCCGGCCCAGGCCGCCAATCTGCTGACCGGCCTGGAGCAGGACCTGGCGGTCGCTATCCTGGCGGGCATGGCTCCCAAGTCGGGAGCAAAGATTCTGGACAGTATGCCGGTCAAGATCGCAACCACCCTTTCAGTGGCGTACTCCTCGCTGGAAAAACAGTGAAAGGATTGTCCGGGTGGCCCGGCAGACAGGTGGCAACCGGTCATTGGGCAATAAGGCCTGCAATCCTGGTGGCCGCTTACAACAGATATGAAAGGAGGGTATATCCCCGTGCTGTCCGTAATGCCTGGCCCATCCCTGAACTCGCCGGCCAAAGATGCTGGATCGGTTGTTGCGGAGAAGCCGGGAGTTGATTTCGCCGTAATGCTGGCAACGGAAGCCGGGGTCCGGCCCACCGGCCCGGCCGGGCCGGCACTGCTTGAAGCAGATGGACTTGGCCCGGGTTGCCCGGAGTCTTCTTCCGATGACCGCGGCCCGGTCGAATTCGATCCGGCTGGTCCCCTGGCCCCGGGTTTGATCGCGGCCGGCCGGGAGATTGCTCCGGTTTCCGGTTCTGTTGCTGCCGCAACTGTGTTGCCCGGTCCGGCAGAGGGACATGACCGGTCCCGGCCATTGGCTGAGACTGCTCCGAATCCTGGTTCTGTTGCCGCGGCGGTGTTGCCCGGTCCGGCAGCGGGGGATGACCGGTCCCGGCCATTGGTTGAGACTGCTCCGAATCCTGGTCCTGTTGCTGCCGCAACGGTGTTGCCCGGTCCGGCAGCGGGGCATGACCGGTCCCGGCCAGTCACCAACGACATCACCCGGCCTCTGCAGTCGCGCATCGCCGGGGCCGCCATCCCGCTGTTGTTTTCCAGGGATTTCAATGGGGCGATGACGCCCGCGGCCTTGAACAGCCAGGGCGAAAGACATTCCTCACCGTTTGCCGCGGGTCTGGCCGGCGAATCCGGTAAAGACAATATTTTGACATCCGGACATGACTCGCTTTCCGCTTTGGAGGTGGCCCGGCGGGTTATGGAAAATGATTATCCCGCGTCAGCGGTTGCCGGGAGTCTCAATCGGCCGCAATCCGGGCGGCCGGCGCGAAGCGGGTTTCCCTTGCAACCGTTGCCAGCCGGTACCGGGCATCTGGCCGGGCCGTTTCCTCCCCCCACTGTTGCCGGCAGCAGCGCCGGGGTAACATTGTTGTCCGGCGTACAGCCGGCGGACGGTGCGCGGCCGGCCCTTGTCCCTGGCAATGTTCCGTCCGGCCATGGCCCGGCCCCAGGCCAGCGGAACCAGATTGACGCCGCTGTTTTTCAGGCTGCCGGCGATTCTCCGGCCCGGCGGCTGGGAACCCCGCCCACCCCGGTCCCCACTGTTGCCGGGCTGGAATCGCGGCCGGCCGGCCCGTTCGAGCAGGCTCCACGGCCTGCCGGGGAAGAGCCGCCGGGCCCCGCGGGCCGGGAGTTGACCACTGTTTTGCCGGCAGCCGCGGCCTTGTCCGGCAACGGGCCCAGGCCCGGCCCAGGCCCGGCCCATCCGCCGTTGCATCCGAACCATGGCCTGACCGGTCCTGACCGCCGAATCATTGACCAACTGGTGAACCGGGTGATCTTTTCCCGTTCAAACCAGGGTACCAGCCTGGTCCTGACCCTTCATCCCAGGGAACTCGGCGAGGTCCGTATTGAACTGGTCGCTGACAAGGACGGCCTGCAGGCGCATCTCTATTCCCGGAACCAGCAGGTCCAGGATGTCCTGGAAAGGCACCTGCCCCGGTTGCGCGAGGCCTTTGAGCAGCAGGGGCTGAAGATACATGATCTCCAGGTCGGCGGCGATGCCCGCCGTGACGCTGATACCGGTTCCAGGCCCGATCAGGGGCCATCCTATTATTCCCGGCCCGGTGTTGCCCCGGCCGTTGCCGCGGCCAACAGGGCCGAACCGGATCGGCCGGTTGAACCGTTCCCGGTTGCCACCGGCTGGTCAGGCGTGTCAGGCTTCAGCCTGCGAATATAGAAATTCAAGAAGGAGGTAAAAGCTGATGGTGGTCAGTGTAGCTGATATCGCGCCTGCCGGCGCTTCGAGTAACGGAACCATTGCCAGTGGTTCGATTCTGGGCAAGGATCAGTTCCTGCAACTCCTGGTGGCCCAGTTACAGAACCAGGACCCGCTAAAACCCCTTGACCCGACGGAGTTTACCGCGCAGTTGGCCCAGTTCAGTTCCCTTGAGCAGTTGTTCAGCGCCAACGAGAGTCTCTCCCGGATGGTCCAGGCCAGCCGGGATAATCAGGAACTGGGCCGGTTGTCGGCCGTGGGGCTGATCGGCCGCCGGGTCGAGGTCGCTGGGGCGGATTTTCATTACCGCGACACCCCGGTCGAGTTCGGGTATACCCTTGACGCCCCGGCGGCAGCGGTCAGGGCGCGGATCCTGGACTCCAGCGGCCAGGTGGTGGCGGTCCTGCCGCAGGACCAGACCGGCCCGGGCCGCCATTATTCCTCCTGGGACGGAGACGGACTGGCCGGGCGCTCCCTGCCGCCCGGGGATTACCGGCTGCAGGTGGAGCGGGTCGACAGGGAATCGGCCACCGCTGTTCCAACCCGGATCCGGGGGGTGGTGGCTGGTGTGGATCTGGACAGCCAGGGCAGTATCCTGGCGACCAGTGCCGGCGAGTTCGGCCTGGCGGAGGTCGTAAGCGTGACGGATTGATGGTAAGTGATCACAGGCACCCCATCTTCGCACGATCGCTCCTGCCCGCATAGGCGGACTATAGCGGCCGGTCACGCTTGCGCAAATCTGCGGCACCTGTGGTCACTTACAGGTTTGGGGGTAATAATATCACAGAGTTATACACCCAGTGATCAGTTACGATTGATGAAATGGTGCCGGTACCACTTGTAACCGGTTGGTTTCGCACAGTGGCATTTGAAAAAGTTGAGCTTTTTACGAGTTCATCAAAATTGTCGGTCTCGCAACAACCCGCTCGACGGAGGTGATTCGTCTTGTAACTTGTTGATTTTATTGGGTGGCATTTGAAGCCTTTCGGGTTGTTACGAGTTCATCAAAATTAACGGAGGACAATCATGGGCATTCTATCTTCTCTCTACAGTGGTGTCAGCGGCCTTGCCATTAATGCCAACGCCATGAGCGTGATCGGCAACAACATCGCCAACAACAACACCATCGGCTTCAAGACCGGGCGGATGCTCTTTTCCGACCTGCTCTCCAGTTCGGTGTCCGGTTCCGGCGGCACCAGCCAGGTGGGCCGCGGGGTCGGCTTTTCCTGCATTGACAACATCTTCAGCCAGGGAACCCTGGAAAATACCGAGCAGAATACTGACCTGGCCATTGAGGGCGATGGCTTCTTCATGGTCAAGGAACCGATCACCGGCGGTACTCTTTATACCCGGGCCGGGGCCTTTCGCTTTAACGCCGACGGCTATCTGACCAACCCGGAAGGGCTGCACGTCCAGGGCTATGCGCTGAACAGCCTCGGCAATATCTCCGGCGCCTTGACCGATATCCAGGTGGACACCATGTCCCTGAGCGCGCCCAAGGAGACCGAAAACATCGCGCTGGCGACTAATCTCGATTCCGGTGCGCCCTACCTGGGGCCGTTCGATGTCCTGGATCCGAGCAATACCAGCAACTACGCCAACTCCCTCAATATCTACGATTCCCTGGGCAATGCGCACCTGCTGCAGACCTATTTCACCAAAATGGACCCGGCGACCAATCCCCTGGAATGGGAGTGGAACGCGACCGTGGATGGCGCCGAACTGGGCGGGGCCGCCGGCCCGGTGGTGGTGGGCAGCGGTACGTTGCTTTTTGATATCAACGGTGAGATGACCGCGGCCAATCCCCCGACCCAGTCGACCCTGGCGGGCGTGCTGACCTGGGACAACAATTCCGATCAGACCCAGCAACTCGATCTGACGTTCAAAACCACCCAGTACTCCAGCGCCTCGGTGGTGATTTCCCAGTCCCAGGACGGCTACACCACCGGCAGCATCGCCCAGTTGTCCATTGACAACCAGGGCAATGTCCTGGGCAACTACTCAAACGGCCAGCCCCGCAAGCTATTTCAGCTCGCCCTGGCCAGGTTCAGCAACCCGGCCGGCCTGGTAAAGCAGGGGAACAACATGTTCGCCGACGGCACCGAGTCGGGTAACGCCATTGTCGGCACCGTTGGTTCCGGCATCGGCAAGATCTTTACCAATGCCCTTGAACAGTCCAACGTGGACATTGCCCAGGAGTTCATCAACATGATCACGGTCCAACGCGGTTTTCAGGCCAGTTCGAAGATCATCACCACCACCGACGAGATGCTCAACGACCTGATCAATCTCAAGCGTTAGGGCTGGTCAAATTTTTGACTTGTTCGGGCCGGTCTTTCGAGACCGGCCCTTTTTTTTATCGTCGCGGGTGTAACCTGCTGTAAACAGGTGGATGTTTTTTTACGGAAAGCATGGCACACGGTTTGCTATTCCCCTCCGGGAATGATCTTCTCCCTCTTGCGGGGGTGATACTACTTTTGTCGGTCTCGCAACAACCCGCTCGACGGACGTGATTCGTCTTGTAACTTGTTGATTTTATTGGGTGGCATTTGAAGCCTTTCGGGTTGTTACGAGTTCATCACTTTTAAGGTAAGGCATTTATGGATCTGTCCACCCTCCTGGGAATCGTTGCATCATTTACCTTGATGATCCTGGCCATTCTGTCGGGCGGCTCGATTTTTCTGTTTTTCAATGTCCCGTCGGTGATCATCGTGGTCGGGGCCACGATCGGTTCGACCTTTATCCATTATCCGTTCCGGGATATCTTCGGGGCCGCCGCAGTGTGCAAGAAGGCATTTTTTCATCGTGAGCCGACCCTGCGGGAAACGGTTGCGCAACTGGTCCGTTTTGCCGGCAAGGCCCGCAAGGAAGGGATACTCGCCCTGCAGGAGGTGGCCGGCGAGATCCAGGACCCCTTTTTCCTCAAGTCGCTGCAGATGGCCATCGACGGCCTGGAGGCCGAAGACCTCCGGCAGATGCTGGAAAGGGAGATTGAGTATATCCAGGGACGGCATGAGGATGGGGCGGATATCTTTGTCGCCATGGGAACCTATGCCCCGGCAATGGGGATGATCGGCACCCTGATCGGCCTGGTGCAGATGCTGCAGACCATGAACGATCCATCGACCATTGGCCCGGCCATGGCCGTGGCCCTGTTGACCACCTTTTACGGGGCGATCATCGCCAACGTCATCTGCATGCCGATTGCCGGCAAGCTGCGCAACCGGTCCCAGAAGGAGATTCTGCGCAAGACCCTGATCGTCGAGGGCATGCGCTGTGTGCTGGTGGGCGAGAATCCGCGGCTGATGGAACAGCGGCTCCATGTTTTTCTCGCCCCCAGGCTGCGGGAGAGCAGCTTCGGCAAAAAAGGATAGCCATGGCCAGGAAATCCAAAAAAGCGGCCCCCGGGGCCCCGGCATGGATGGTCACCTTCAGCGATATGGTGACCCTGCTGCTGACCTTTTTCGTACTCATGCTGTCGATGGCCAGCCTGGACAAGATGAAGTTCGAGGATGCGGCCGGTTCGCTGCGCAACGCCTTCGGGGTGATGAACGGGAGCAACATGACCGATATCACCAAACCCAAGGTGGTGGAGTTCGTACCGATCAGCGATGATTTTGTCAGCCGGCTCTACCAGCGGATGTTAACCGAGTTCAAGCGGCTGAAGATCGATGCGCGGATTACCCTGGTCAAGGACCGGGGCGCGGTGGTCCTGCGGGTCAACGAATCTCTGCTGTTCGCGCCCGGGCAGACGCGGCTCCGGCCCGAAGCCTACCCGGCCCTGGCCGACATCGCCAGGCTGGTGCAGGACCTGCCGCTTCACCTGCGGATCGAGGGCCATGCCGACAATACCCCGGTCCGGGCCGAGGGGGTCAGCAACTGGGACATCTCCGTGGCCCGGGCGGTCTCTGTTCTCAAATATTTTGTCAGCAAGCGGCTGTTGCCGCTGGATCGGCTTTCCGCGGTGGGCTACGGTTCGCAGCGACCGGTGGCGGCAGGAGACAGCGCCGAGGCCCGGGCGATGAACCGGCGGGTCGATTTTGTTCTGGAGAGTATCGGCGGCAACCGGGATGAGCTGCCCTACCTGATCAATGTCAAGGACCAGATGGCCTTTTAACCCGCATTTTTTCAATATCGAACAGGGAGATAACCATGGCTGAGGCAGCTGAGGCAGCGGTTGAGCAAAAGGGTGGCAAAAGGACAATGATCATCATCGGGGGGGTGGTGCTCCTGTTGATGATCGGTTGCGGGGCGGGCGGCTATTTTTTCGGGGTGAAGAACAGCGGCAAGGCCGCGGCAGCCGACGCCGCCGGGCTGGAACAGGCGTCCGGCACGGCGGCCGCGGCCAGCGCCGGCATCGGTTCGCTGCTGGCCATTGACGATATCATCGTCAACCTCCTTGACGATCGCGAGACCCGCTACCTCAAGGCGGCCATCACCCTGGAGCTGGACAGCCCGGCCGTGGCCGAGGAGGTCGAGCAGCGCAAGCCCCAGGTGCGCGATGCGGTTCTGCTGCTGATGAGCAGCAAGACCTTTGCCGAACTGCGCGACCTGCAGGGCAAGCTGCAGCTCCGGGCGGAACTGTTGGAGCGGATCAACGGGTTTCTGCAGACCGGCAAGGTGAAAACCATTTATTTTACCGATTTTGTCGTGCAATAGGGGGGAGCGTGGAACGGATCCTGAGCAAGGAAGAGATCGCCGAGCTTCTCTCGGCCGTTAAGGAGGGTGAGGTCGAGACCGGCAGCGGGCCGGAGGGCAACGACGGCGGGCGGAGCGTGGCCCGGCTGGACCTGGTCCGTCTGCCCGGTCCCGGGCACTGGAAGATTCCTAATCTCGATATCGTCCTTGAGGCCTTTGCCCGTCATTTTGCCGCCTCCCTGACCAACCGGCTGCAGCGGTCGGTGACCATCAAACTGGCGGAAATCGAGTCCGGCGAGTTTGAGCCGATCCTGGCGAAGCTGACCCCTTACGGGGCGATCGGCATCCTCAGCCTGGAGCCGTTCAAGTCCGGTGGACTGCTGATCTTTGACGAAAGGCTGGCCTTTGTGATGCTGGAGATGCAGTTGGGCGGGACCGCGGCGGGCAAGATGACAACCCTGAACCGGACCTTGACGACCATTGAGACCAATATCCTGTCGGCGATTATCAGCGATTGCTGTCCGGACCTGCAGAAGGCGTTCAGCGCCATTGAGCCGGTCCATGTCAAACTGCTCAAGGTTGAGAACAATCCGCGGCTGGTCAACATCGTTGAGCCGGACACCGGGGTCCTGGCCGCGGGTTTTACCGTGGATATCGACGAGTTTTCCGGACCCATGACCCTGGTCATTCCCCATGTGTCCCTGGAGCCGATGCGCGAGCGTCTGCGGGACACCATCCTGTCGCTTTCGTTCCAGCGCAGCGACGGCTGGTCAGCGCGTCTCCGGCAGGGGGTCGGCCAGTTGCACTCAACCGTGGCCGGCCAGGTCGCCGAGGTCAGGCTGCGGCTGCGCGATATCATCAACTTTCAGGTCGGCGACGTCATCGAGTTCAGCGCCCCCCGGAACTCCCGGATAAGGGTCCTGGTCGAGGGACGGCACAAGTTCAACGGCGTGGCCGGGGTCCGTAACGGCGGCAAGGCCGTGCGGATCAATGAAATCCTTTTAAATGGAGCAGACAATGAGCCAAGCTGATGGAGCTGATGTTGCGGCCGTGACCGAGCCGTCACAAAAAAAACAAGCGGTTGCGCAGGAGGGTGAGCAGGGCATGAAGAACTTCGAGTTTCTGCTGGACATCCCGCTGAACATCTCGGTGGAGGTGGGCCGCACCCGGATCATGATCAAGGATCTGCTGCAGATGCGCGAGGGCAGCGTTGTCGAACTGGACAAGCTGGCCGGGGACCCGCTCGACGTGTACGTTAACTCGCGACTGATCGCCAAGGGCGAAGCAGTGCTGGTCAATGACAAGTTCGGCATTCGGTTGACCGATGTGGTCAGCCCCTCCGAACGGATCGAGAAACTGGGATGAAACAGCTGCTGATTTTTGTTGTTGTCCTGGCAACGCCGGTTCCGGCCCTTGCGGCCGGGAGCCCCTCCGGGCTGCTGGTCCCGGGGCTTAAAATGGTGGCCGGTCTGGCCGTGGTGCTGGGGCTGCTCTACCTTCTCCATGCCCTGTCGCGCAAGGGATTGTTTATGATGCCCGGGGCCAAGCAGGGGCTGATCCGGATCGTTGAGGTGCGGTCCCTGGGGGGCAGGAAGGGGCTGTGCCTGGTCGAGGTCCGCGGTCAGGAACTGTTGCTGGGGTTCGGCCCGGAGCGGATCGAGTGTCTGGCCCGGCTGGAGCCGGGCGCGGCAGCCAAGGGCTTTGCCCGTCAACTTGACCTGGCCCAGGCCCAGGGCCAGGGGCAGCCATGAACGGCAAACGGTTCCATCAGTGGCTGATTGTCCCGGGGCTGGTTGTGCTGGGGCTGGTTGTCCCGGCCGGCCTTCAGGCGGCCGGCCTGCCGACCATCACCCTGGGCATCGGCGAGGCCGCCGGACCCGGGCAGGCCGTTCCGGTGCTGCAGATTCTGCTGATCCTGACCGTGCTTTCGGTGGCGCCGGCCATCCTGTTGATGACAACCTCCTTTGTCCGGGTCGTCATTGTTCTCTCCTTTGTCCGCCAGGCGATCGGGACCCAGCAGATGCCCCCTAACCAGGTGATCATCGGCCTGGCCCTGTTTCTCACCTTTTTCGTCATGTCCCCGGTGTTGCACCAGATCAACGACACGGCCCTGCAGCCCTTTCTGAATAAGGAGATCTCCCAGGGGGATGCGCTTGAAAAGGCAGTGCAGCCAATGCGGGACTTCATGCTCAGGCAGACCGGGGAAAAGGATCTGGGACTGCTTGTCGACATATCCGGGCAGCCCGGGCCGGCAACCCCGGAAGAGATCGAAACCATGACCCTGATCCCGGCCTTCATGCTTTCGGAACTGAAGCGTGCCTTTCAGATCGGCTTCATGATCTTTGTCCCGTTCCTGGTGATCGACATGGTGGTGGCCTCGGTGTTGATGTCCATGGGCATGATGATGCTGCCGCCGGTCATCATCTCGCTGCCCTTTAAATTGCTGCTGTTCGTCCTGGTCGACGGCTGGACCCTGACCGTTGCCTCGCTGATAAGGGGCTTTGCCTGACCTTGTTCTCCTTCCGGCAAGATAGGAGGTTTTTTCGCCATGACCCCTGAATTCGTGGTTGATCTGGCCCGCAAGGCAATCGAGACCACCCTGCTGCTGGCAGCGCCCATGCTCCTGGCCGGGCTGGTGATCGGCCTGCTGGTGAGCATCTTTCAGGCAGCCACCCAGATCAACGAGCAGACCATGACCTTTATCCCCAAGATCGTGGCGGTGCTGCTGGCGCTGCTGCTGTTCTCTCCCTGGCTGATCAAGATCATGCTTGCCTTTACCAACGAGGTGTTTGCAGAGATCGCCAGGGTCGGCGGCTGAGACCCGGCATGGATCCGACCTTTCTCTCCGTTGAAACCTTTCAGCGTTTTCTGATCTGCGTGGCGCGGATCGGCGCCCTGGTCGGAAGCCTGCCGGTCTTCAGCGGCGGCCAGACGCCGATGCGGTTCAAAACAGCCCTGGCGGTTGCCTTTTCCCTGGTGGTCTTCCCGGTGGTTGATCCCCTGCTGCCGCGGTTTGTTTTTGAGCCGTTCACCCTGGGCCTGCTGCTGACCCGGGAGGTCATGCTGGGGGTCATGGTCGGTTTCATTGCCAGGCTGATCTTCACGGCGGTCGAATTCGGCGGCACGATCATCGGTTACCAGATGGGCTTTGCCGTGGCCGAGGTGTTTGACCCGCAGAACCAGCGGCAGATCTCGTTGATGTCCCAGTTCCAGAACGTCTTCGCCATCCTGATCTTCCTGGCCGTGGACGGTCATCATCTGCTGCTGCGGGCCATGGTGGAATCGTTCCGCCTGGTGCCCCCGGCCGCCGAACTCCTCAACCGGGAGGTGGTCCCATACCTGATGGAACTCACCGGCGACATGTTTATCCTGGGGGTCAAGTTCAGCGCGCCGATTCTCGCGGTGCTGCTCCTGTCCAGCCTGATCATGGGGATCATGTCCAGGGTCTTTCCGCAGTTGAACGTCTTCATGTTGTCCTTTCCGGTCAACATCGGCCTGGCGTTCATCCTCCTGGGGCTGACCCTCAACCTGGTCGCCGGGCTGCTCAGCCGCGAGTTCGTCGACCTGGGCGGCCGGGTCCTGGAACTGTTCAACCGGCTGTAGGGGGCGGCAATGGCGGAAGATCCGGGACAGGAAAGGACAGAACAGGCGACTGCCAAGCGGCGGGATGATTTTCGTAAAAAGGGGCAGGTGGCCCAGAGCCGCGAGGTGCAGACCGCGGCCCTGATGACCGGCGCCGTCCTGATCTGGTACGCCTACGGGTCAACTTTCTGGCAGTCCCTGAACCAGCTGTTGGCGCATCTCTTCGGCATTGCCGGCGGTTTTGCGCTGAGCCCGCTCTCGGCCGGCGACCTGCTCGCTTTTCTGCTCGGCCGGCTCGCCCTGTTGCTCTGGCCGCTGCTGCTGCTGGTGCTGGTGGTCGGTTTTCTGTCAAGCTTTCTGCAGATCGGCTGGCTGTTCACCACCAAGCCCATGGCCCCTGATTTCAGCAAGCTCGATCCGGTCCAGGGGCTGAAGCGTTTTGTCTCGATCCGCTCGCTGGTGGAACTGCTCAAGTCGCTGGCCAAGATCCTGCTGGTGGGCTGGGTGGCCTACCGGACCGTGCGGCCTGAACTGGCGTCGGCCGCCATGCTGATAAATATGGAGGTGGTCGATACCCTGCGTTTTCTCGGCCGGGTATCGGGTCTGGTGCTGCTCAAGAGTTGCGGGGTGCTGATTCTGCTCGCCGGGGTCGATTTTCTGTTTGTCCGCTGGGAAATGGAACAGAAAATGAAGATGACCAAGCAGGAGCAGAAAGAGGAGTTCAAGGAGACCGAGGGCGATCCGTTCCTCAAGGCCCGGATCCGTTCCCTGCAGGCCCAGATGGCCCGCCGGCGGATGATGGCCGAGGTGCCCACCGCGGACGTGGTGATTACCAACCCGACCCAGCTGGCAGTGGCCATTGTTTATCAGCGGGACAGGATGGAGGCGCCGCAGGTCGTTGCCAAGGGCGGTGACCTGGTGGCGGCGCGGATCAGGGAAATCGCCGGCAACAATGGCGTACCGCTGGTGGAGAACGTTCCGGTGGCCCGGGCGCTCTTCCAGGTGGAACTGGGCGGTGCGGTCCCGGAAGAGCTGTTTCTGGCAGTGGCCGAGATCCTGGCCTATGTCTATAACCTGAAGAGGGTGATGTAATGATAGCCGATGTTCTGGAATCCCGCTGGTCGCGACTTGTTTTTCGCAGCGACGCGATCATTTCCCTGGCAGTGGTCGCCATCCTGATGGTGATGATCATCCCGTTGCCCTCGGTGTTGCTCGACATGTTTCTGGCAACCAACATCACCGTCAGCCTGCTGATCCTGGTTATCAGCCTTTACACGTCCCGGGCCCTTGATTTTTCTGTTTTTCCCTCGCTGTTGCTGGTGACCACCCTGTTCCGTTTATCTCTCAACGTGGCCTCGACCCGGCTGATCCTCCTCTACGGCAACGAGGGTCCAGGGGCGGCCGGCTCCATTATCCAGTCCTTTGGTCAGTTCGTGGTCGGTGGCAATTATGTGGTCGGGATCGTGGTCTTTCTCATCCTGGTGGTGATCAACTTCATGGTCATTACCAAGGGTGCCGGCCGGGTTGCCGAGGTTGCCGCGCGTTTTACCCTGGACGCCATGCCTGGCAAGCAGATGGCCATTGACGCTGATCTCAACGCCGGCCTGATCAGCGACGACGGGGCCCGGGCCCGCAGGGAGGAGATCGCCCGGGAGGCGGATTTCTACGGCGCCATGGACGGCGCCAGCAAGTTCGTGCGCGGCGACGCCATTGCCGGGATCATTATCACCCTGATCAACATCGGCGCCGGGTTCATCATCGGGGTCCTGCAGAAGGGGATGCCGATGATCCAGGCGGCCCAGAACTATACCATTCTTACGGTGGGTGACGGGTTGGTCGGCCAGATTCCGGCCCTGGTTATTTCAACCGCGGCCGGGATCCTGGTCACCCGCAGCGCCGGGTCCGGTGATTTCGGCTCTGAACTCAAGGGGCAGTTCACCCCCCATCCCCGGGCGATCTGGGTGGTGGCGGGGATCCTGCTCGCCTTTGTCCTGATTCCCGGGATGCCTAAAATCGCCTTTCTGATTCTTGCCGCACTGCTCGGGGCCGGGGCCTACCAGTTGCAGAAGAATTTCCGCCGGGCCGCGGCGGAAGAGCAGGCCGTGGCATCCGAGCAGGTCCGGCCGGAACAGATCGACTATCAGCAGATGCTGGGTGTCGATCTGCTGGAACTGGAGGTCGGCTACGGCCTGATTCCCCTGGTCGACGCCCAGCAGGACGGGGAGTTGCTGCAGAGGATTCACTCCATTCGCAAACAGTTCGCCCTGGAGATGGGAATAATCATTCCACCGATCCATATCCGGGACAACCTGCAGCTCAAACCCAATGAGTACGGGATCTTGCTCAAGGGGACCCGGGTTGCCCAGGGAGAAATTCTGCCCGGCCATTTTCTGGCAATGGATCCGGGTACGGCCACCGAGCCGGTCAAGGGCACGCCGACCACTGAACCGGCCTTCGGGCTCCCGGCCCTGTGGGTTCCCGTTGACCGCAAGGAGCGGGCCCAGATCTCCGGCTACACGGTGGTTGACTGCAACACGGTGATGGCCACCCACATCAGCGAGACGATAAAGCGGCACTGTCACGAGTTGCTGGGCCGGCAGGAGGCACAGAACTTGCTTGATAACCTTGCCAAGAGTTATCCGAAACTGGTTGAAGAGCTGGTTCCCCAACTGCTGTCACTCGGTAATGTTATGAAAGTACTGCAAAACCTGCTGCGCGAACAGGTCTCGATCCGGGACATGCGCTCGATCCTTGAGACCCTGGCCGATCATGCCGGCCAGAGCCAGGATCCCGACGTGCTGACCGAGGATGTCCGCCAGGCGCTGGGCCGCTCGATCTGCAGCCGCATCAGCGAGGACGGGGCCACGCTGCCGGTACTGACCTTTGACCGCAGGATCGAAGAGACGCTGCAGGAAGCGGTGCAGAATCCGGGGCAGGGGGGGTATCTGGCCCTGGACCCGGACCGGGCCCGGGCGATTCTGGCCGCCCTGAGCAAGACCGGCGAGTCCTGGAGCGGCGGACAGCAACAGGTCCTGCTCTGCCCGTCAACAATCCGGCGGCATGTCAAAAAGTTGACCGAACGTTATCTGCCCAATCTGGCGGTTTTGTCTCACAATGAGATTGCCGCGCATCTCAAGGTCAAATCCGTGGCCACGGTGAGCATCCATGAAGGTTAAGGTCTTTGAGGCCAACGACATGGGCACGGCCCTTAAGATGGTCAGGGAGAGCCTGGGCCCGGACGCCTTGATCCTGTCCACCAGGACCGTGCGCAAGGGCGGGCTAGGCCTGCTCGGCAGATCGACCCTTGAGGTGACCGCGGCGATCGATTCAGCGGATTTCGGGTCAGAACCGCCGGTTGCCGGCACCCCGGCCGCGGGTGATGACCAGGGTGATCCAGAGTTGACCTACGACAGGATCTGGCGCCGGCGCAAGGTTATTGACCCCCTGGAGGAAGAGGTCCTGGAACTTAAGGGCCATCTGGCCAACCTGGATGTCGAGGCGCTGCGTACGGAGATCCTTGAGCTGAAGGACCTGATGAAGAGCCATGCCGCCCTTGCCCCGGCCGGGCAGTCCGCCGGTCCGGCAGCCGAATCGCCGCTGATGGGGATGATCGTCGAACTGAGTTCCCGCGGGGTGGAGCCGGCAACCGCGGAACAGATCGTCCGGCGGGCGGTCCGGCAGCAGCCCCTTGACCGGAGCAAGGTAAGCCCGGGTGAGTTTCTTTCCCAGGCGATCGCCGGTTCGATCCGTTGCAGCGGGCCGTTTTACGGGCCGATGAGCGGAAAACCCCGGCGGATCGCCCTGCTTGGACCGACCGGGGTGGGAAAGACAACCACGGTGGCCAAACTGGCCGCCGACTACCTGCTCAACCAGGGTCGCAGCCTGGCCCTGGTGACCATTGACATCTACCGGATTGCCGCGGCCGAGCAACTCAAGGTCTATGGCGAGATCATGAATATCCCGGTGGACGTTGCCGGCAGCGCCCAGGAGTTCAAGCGGGTCATGCAGCGCCACCAGGACAAGGAACTGGTGCTGATCGATACTGCTGGCCGCAGTCCGCGTGACCGGGAAGGAATCGAGGCGTTACACGCCTTGATCGGCCCGGAGAGCGGGATCGAGAACCACCTGGTTCTGTCGGTCACCACCCGGGAGCGGGAAAACCATACCGCGGTCCAATGTTTCACCGGGGTGCCGCTCAAGAGCATGATTCTGACCAAGCTGGACGAGTGTGACACGCTGGGGCCGCTGCTCAACATTCATCTCCGGCACGATACGCCGTTGTCTTACCTGACCGACGGCCAGCGGGTTCCCGAAGATCTGCTGCTGGCTGAACCGGCCCGGGTGGGGCAACTTATCCTCGGGGCCCAGGCAGGTAAATGAGCCGGTCGATATTACCCCTGGACAGGGCCGGGTCCGGCCGGGGCGGCCTTTATCCAACCAGCATGGCCGGAGCAAACTTTATGGCCGCGGCCACAACCAACAATGAAAATCTCCCCGGACAGCGAGCTTCGTCCGGAACGACTTTGATATAAACATCATGGAACAGGTAAACAACCCCATGGATCAGGCAACCACCCTGCGCACCCTTGCCGGCGACTGCAAGCCGGAGCTTCAGCCCCGGGCCGACTCCAAGCTTGCCTCGGTTATCTCGGTCACCAGCGGCAAGGGCGGGGTCGGCAAGACGGCGGTGGTGGCCAATATCGCCCTGGTTCAGGCCAGGCAGGGGCGGCGGGTGATGATCATTGATGCGGACCTGGGCCTTGCCAACATCGATGTGGTGTTCGGCTTGAACCCGCGCTTTAACCTGAACCACTTTTTTTCCGGGGAAAAGACCCTTGAAGAGATTGTGATCGAGGGTCCTTTCGGGATCAAGATCCTGGCGGCCGGTTCCGGGGTCCAGTCCTTCACCCACCTGAGCGCCCCGCAGAAACAGCGCTTCCTGGAAAGCATGGATGTGTTTCACGGCCTTTTCGACCTGATGCTCATCGATACCGAGGCCGGGATTTCTGAAAACGTGACCTATTTCAATGTGGCGGCGCAGGAGATCCTGGTCGTCACCACCTCGGATCCGACCGCGATTACCGATGCCTATGCGTTGATGAAGGTACTTTCCAAACAGTATCACGAGAAACGTTTCAACCTGATTGCCAACCAGGTCAAGGATCAGGACGAGGCCCTTGAAATCTATAAGAAACTGACCATGGTGTCCGGACGCTACCTCGATATCTCCATCGATTTTCTCGGTTGGATACCATATGAGAGACGGATGCGGGAGACGATCTCCAGGCAGCGGGTGATTGCCGATCTTTTCCCGGGGACCCGGGCCAGCCGGAACTTTGAAGAGATAGCCCGGCAGCTCGATTCCCTGTTGCGGAACGGTTGTCCCAAGGGCACAACGCAACTCTTCTGGAAACGCCTGATGGAGTTTGAATAGGGGATGACATGAACCAAGCCTTTGCCTGCTATCAGAGCCCGGCGCCGGTCCTGGACCGTGACCGGCTGATCAGGTCGCATCTGCCCCTGGTGGATTTTCTGACCAGCCGGATGGTTGCCCAGGTCCCCCACTATATGACCCGGGACGATATTGCCAGCGCCGCGGTCCTCGGCCTGGTTGACGCGGCCCAGCGTTTCGACCCGGCCAAGGGGGTGCAGTTCAAGACCTTTGCCGAGCAGCGGATCCGTGGGTCGATCATCGACGAGGCCCGGAAAATGGATGCCTTTTCCCGCACCCTGCGGGCGAAACAGTCCCGGATCGAGGATGCTGTGGCCCGTCTCGAAGGGAGGCTGGGACGGACCCCGGAAGAAGTGGAGATCGCCGCGGCCCTTGGTTGCAGTCTCGAACAGTATCGCCGGCAGTTGCAGGAGGTCAGTCATCTCGGGATGGTCAGTCTTAACAAGACCTTTGGCCGCGAGGGGACGGCAGGGGTCGAGCTGCAGGAGATGATCGAGGACAAGAGCATCCCCGGTCCCCATGAACAGGCCGAGGGCAAGGCCCTGGCCCGGGAGATCGCCCGCCATCTGCGGGGCCTCTCCGAAAAGGAGCAGCTGGTCGTTAGCCTCTATTACTATGAAGAGTTGAGTCAGAAGGAGATTGCCCGGCTCCTTGATCTGACCGAGGGACGTATTTCACAGCTCCACAGCCAGGCATTGATCAAACTACGGGCAAAGATGCGTCGGCAACGCGATTGATCCGGACGGAATAATGGTGGGATGATGGCAAGGGACATGATTTTTCTGCTGGTGCTGTTCAGCGCCGGCACACTGGCCGTACTCAGTTTCTGGCTCGATGGCCGGCTGCGCAAGGCCCGTTGCCGGCAACAGGAGGCAGAGGCGGCCCGGGTCGAGTATCAGCAGCAACTGTTGCGCCTGGAGCGGCAGCTGGCCGCCGGCCTGGCGCCGGCCACCGTGGCGGGTCCGGCAGACCGGTCCCGGCGGGAAGGTGCGTTTGCCGGGCCGCTTGGGCAGGCCGGGCTGCGATTACGCCTGCGGCAGGGGCCGGTGCGCACCACCGGGGTGGTCGAGCGGTATCGGCTGATGGCGGCAATGGCCCGGCAAGGGCTGGCGGCCCAGGATATCAGCGCCGTGCTGCGGTTCTCTGACAGCGAAACAGAACAGTTGCTGAAACTATCCCGGGTCGGCCGGCGGGCCGCGGCTTAAGGAAAGGTACAAGTTCACCAGCACCTCATCTTCGCCCGTTTGGGCCTCCTCACATCCGCCAAGGATAGATTCGGAGCCCCAAACGAACGAATCCAAGGCACTGGTGAACTCGTACGGGCTGAGTATCCCCCGAGGTTGTCGCCCTTGGTGAACTGTTACAAGGGAAGAGGATTTTTTGCCCGGGGCGGGCTAAAGAATCCAGCCCCGGCGGTCGAAGAGAGTTTCGACCCCATATGGAGGAGAGTATAGATGAGTTCAGGCATGTACAGTGCGGTTTCCGGCGCCGCGACCCGGCTGCGGATGATGGACACGATCAGCGATAACCTGAGTAACGGCAAGACCCCCGGATTCAAGAAAGGCGGGTTTTTTTTCGCCTCGATGCTCGACCGGTCGGTGGACCTGCGGCAGGCGCGGGGCATCGATTATACGCAGATCAAGGAGGGATTCTCCGATTTTACCCAGGGTGAATTGATCCGGACCGGCGTTCCCCTGCAGCTGGCCATCGAAGGGGAGGGGTTCTTCAAGGTGCGGGATGGGAACGGGCAGATATTTTTCACCCGCCAGGGAATGCTGCGCCGCGATCCTTCCGGCCATCTGTTGACCCAGCACGGGATGAAGCTGATCGGCGAGAATGGGCGGCCCCTGTCGTTCCCTGACAACGGGGTGACCATCGACGAACAGGGGATGGCGCAACTGTCCGGCGGCCAGAAGATGCGGGTGCCGGTCTACTCGGTCCCGGATCTTGCCATGCTCGAACGGGTGGGCGGCGGGTTGTTCCGGGCGGCCCGGCCCGAGGATGCTGTTATGCTGGAGAGACCGCGCGTCTTTCAGGGCTACATCGAGGATTCCAATGTCAACATCATGCGGGAGATGGGCCGGATGATGGAGTCCCTGCGGATTTTCGAGGCCTGCCAGAAGATGATGAAGAACTACCGTGAACTCGACCGCAAGGTTATTGAACTGGGAGTTATCGGTTGAACTGATGTTTTCACCCATTGGTGAATTACTGCACGGCCACCGCAACAAACACAAGGAGCAGGTCAGATGATCAGGGCATTATGGACCGCCGCCACCGGCATGGAAACCCAGCAGCTCAACATGGACGTGATCGCCAACAACCTGGCCAATGTCAACAGTTCGGGCTTTAAAAAAAGCCGGGCCGATTTCCAGGATATCCTGTATCAGACCGCCAAGCTGCCCGGCACCACCTCTGGAACCGGCAGTGAAACACCGACCGGGGTCCAGGTGGGCCTCGGCTCCAGGGTGGCGTCGGTGCAGAAGGTCTTTACCGTGGGCGACATTCGCAAGACCGAGGGTGAACTGGATCTCGCCATTGAAGGCCAGGGCTTTTTTCAGATCACCCTGCCGAGCGGCGATCTCGCCTATACCCGGGCCGGGGCCCTGAAAAAGGACAGCACCGGCCGGCTGACCACCCCGGAAGGGTATCCGCTTTATCCCGAGATCGTGATCCCCAGCAATGCCAGCAGTGTCTCGATCAGTGAAAACGGCAGTGTCGAGGTGATGCTTGACGGGCAGAACATCCCCAGCGAGGTCGGCACCATCGAACTGGCCCGGTTCAGCAACCCGGCGGGGCTGAAGAGCCTCGGCCGCAGCCTGTTCAGCGAAACCCTGGCAACGGGTGCGCCATCCACCGGCATCCCGGGGGAAAACGGGTTCGGCATGCTGTCGCAGGGCTTTCTCGAGGGCTCCAACGTCAGCATCATGGAGGAAATGGTCAACATGATCGCCGGGCAGCGGGCCTATGAGGTGAATTCCAAGGCGATCAAGACGGCTGATGAGATGATGCAGATGACCAACAACCTGGTATAACGGAGCAACCATGACAACCGGTTTTTTCAGTTTGCTGATCGCCGGCCTGAGCCTGCTGCTGGCTGTGGCCGGCGCCGGTCCTGCCCGGGCCCTGGAGTTTCCATTGGCTGTTGACAGCAGTGGCGCGCAAGTTGTTGATCAGGCCCGGATCAGGGGGCTTCTCGATGCCTTTCTGGTGGCCCGGGCCGATATGCTGCCAATGGCCCGGGTCCGCTTCAAGTCGGTCGAAGAAATAAGGCCCTTTGAATTGCCGGCCGGAGTGGCGACCTGTGAGATCGTGCCGGCCCTGCCGGCGATTATCGGCAGCCGGCGGTTCAGCTTGATATTCCGGGTCAATGGCCGGGTGAAGAAAAACCTCGCCCTGCGCACCGATCTGGAAGCGCTTGCCCCGGTCGCGGTTGCAGCCATAAGTTTGCCCCGCGGCGCGGTGATTGCCCCGGGAGATGTGCGTATGGTGGAACGGGACCTCAGCGGCCTGCGCCAACCATGCCTGGACGCCGGGTCCCTGGTCGGCAAGAAGGTGCGCCGGACCCTGCGGGCCGGCGAGGTCCTGCTGAAGGGGCTGTTGAAGACTCCGCCGGTGGTGCGCCGGGGCGACCTGGTAACAATGACCCTGCGCAGTGGCGGCATGGTCCTGACCGCCCGGGGGGCGGCCCGGGAAAACGGGGTGACCGGGGCCACGATCCGGGTGCGCAACAACGCCTCGCACAAAGAAATACTGTGCCGGGTGACCGGTCCCGGCACGGTGGTGGTGGAGATGTGAGATGACGAGAATATGGCTGTTAATGGTTGTCCTGTTGCTGCTCGGGGGGTGTGCGGCGATCCAGCCCCCGGCGCCGCCGCCGGTCGAGATGGCCGCCGGGCCGGCGGTGCGGCCCGCGTCCGCCCCTGGTTCCCTGTGGAACAGCGGTAGCGCCGGGATTTTTGCCGACCTCAAGGCCAGGCGCATCGGGGACATCCTGACCGTGGCCATTTACGAGAAGGCCAGCGCCAGCAAGGAGGCGACCACCAGTACCGGCAGGGACAGCAGCGCCTCCGCCGGGCTGACCAACCTGTTTGGCCTGGAAGCGGAGATAGGCAAGATCAATTCCGCGATTGATCCCGGCAAGTTGATTAATGCCAGCTATGTAAACGGGTTCAAGGGGACCGGCGCCACCACCCGCAAGGAAGACCTGGTGGCAACCCTGACCGCCCGGGTGGTGGCGGTGCTGGCCAACGGCAACCTGAAAATTGCCGGCAGCAAGACGGTGACCGTCAACCGCGAAGACCAGTTGATCAAACTGACCGGCGTGGTCCGGCCGGCTGATGTCTCTGCCGGCAACATCGTTGATTCCAAGTATGTTCTCGATGCCCGGATCGTCTATACCGGCAAGGGTGTTATCAGTGATAAACAGGGGCAGGGCTGGTTGGTCCGGGCCCTGGATACGGTCTGGCCTTTTTAGATAGTGCCCGTCCAGAAATGGCCCTTTCGCTCAATCTCGGCGTCATGCTCAAAAAATAATCCTCGAGTGAGGGAGATGCACAGAACAATCGGACTACTTTGCCTGTTGGTGATTCTCTGTTGGCCGGGCCCCGGCCTGGCCACCCGGATCAAGGACATTGCCGATATCGCCGGGGTTCGCGACAATCAGCTGGTTGGCTACGGGCTGGTGGTCGGCCTCAACGGCAGCGGTGACGGCGCCGGCACCCGGTTTACGGTGCAGTCGCTGGTCAACATGATGGAACGGATGGGCCTCACCATTGACCGCAACGCGGTCAAGGTGTCCAATGTCGCCGCGGTGATGGTCACCGCCCAGCTCCCCCCTTTTGCCAGGACCGGCAACGGCCTGGATGTCCTGGTCTCCTCGGTCGGTGATGCCAAGAGCCTGGTCGGCGGCACCCTGTTGATGACGCCGCTCAAGGGGGCCGACGGCCTGATCTATGCGGTCGCCCAGGGGCCGCTGATGGTCGGGGCCCTGTCCTTCGGCGGCAAGGCGGCCAAGGTCCAGACCAACCATCCCACCGTGGGACGGATTCCCGGGGGCGCCCTGATCGAACGGCAGCTGCCGCCGGTCCTGCCGGATAACGGTGAACTGGTCTACCGGCTGCGCCAGGCCGATTTCAGCACCGTGGCGCGGATGACCAGGGTGATCAACGACCGGTTCGGCGCCGGAACCGCCGAGCCGCTGGACGGCGGCGGGGTCAGGATCGTCATCCCGGAGGGCTACCGGGACAAGGTGCTGTTCATCGCTGATCTTGAAGGACTGCAACTGCAGCCGGACGCCCGGGCCCGGATCGTCCTGAACGAGCGGACCGGGACGATCGTGATGGGTAAGGATGTCCGGATTTCAACCATTGCCGTTTCCCACGGCAATCTCAGCCTGATGATCAATGAGTCCGCCTCGGTGTCCCAGCCCAACCCGCTGGCCCAGGGTGATACGGTAATCGTGCCCGAGACCACGATCCAGGTGAACGAGGATCAAAGCGAGTTGGTTGTGCTCCAGCGGGGGGTCAGTATCGGCGAGGTGGCCAGGGCCTTGAACGCCATCGGCGCCACCCCCCGTGACCTGATCGCCATCTTTCAGGCGATCAAGGCGGCCGGGGCGCTGCATGCGGAACTGGTGGTCCTTTAACCGTAACCCTGACCCACATGCAAGGATGCCGATGAATCTGTCCATTGATCCCCGATTTCCCCCCCAGCCGGCGGCTCCGGCTACCCCTGCCGAGCGCCGCAAGAGTGGCGATGATCCCGCCCTGGCCAAGGCCTGCCGGGATTTTGAGGCGATCTTCCTGCAAGCGCTTTTCAAGGGTATGCGCGCGACCGCCATTGAGGGCGGTCTGTTTGAAAAAGGCAATGACCAGGAGATGTTTCAGGACCTCATGGACATGGAACTGGCCAAGTCAGCGGCCTCGCGGAATATGCTCGGCATCGGCCGGGCCCTGTTCCGGGATTTGCAGGACCAGAGGTAGTGTCTGTCCGGAAATCGCGGAATTGTAAGGTTTCGGTAAACCCCGTACGTTTGAGGTTGGACCGGGAAAGGGGTTTTCTTATAGCGAACGGTGTAGCGGACAGGGGGGGTACTGAATGTTTACCCGGAATATTTTTTCCCAAGCTGCTAAATATTTGTTTCAGCCAGTCGATAAGAGATACAGGCAAGGACTGGCAGCAGTGGACCGATGACCGGTCCTGGTCCGGATCGAACAGCGGCCATGTTTCCCGCCGGGTCGGCCAAGGTATCGCGCCGGCCGGGGATTGCGGGGAATTCTTATTATGAACGGACAGCAGGCAACCATGTCGGCCTGGGGTGATCACCATGACGGATAACATCAACTTCGGCAGTGGATTGGGGCCGATTAACCGCATTAATGGGCAGCAGAAGACAGCGGACTGCCGGCCAAGGGCTGACAAGGGTCCTGTTGATCGGGTGGATTTTTCCTCGGTTCTGCAGGAGGTGAGCAGGGCCAGGGAGGTCCCGGCCCCGGTTGACAGCGAACGGGTGCAGAAGCTGGCCTTGCTCAAGGCCCAGATTGCCGACGGCTCCTACCGGCCCGATCTGGAAAAGGTCGCCGTCAGTCTGATTGATTTCCTTGCCGGGGTGAAATAGTCATGTCCGGTCATACCCTTGCCGAGCAGCTGCAGCAGCTGCATGACCTGATTCTGCGTGAGCGGGAATGCGCCAAGGCCCTTGATCTTGACGGCCTGCGGGCCGTTACCCGCGAAAAAGAGGAACTGGTGCGCCGGCTGGAGCCGGCCGTGGACCGGGGACCTGAACTCCGGGCCCTGGCGGAAAAGATCAAATTGGAAAACCGGCGCAACGCCTATCTGTTCTGGTCGTCCCTGAAGTTTGTCCGCGACAGCATGTCGTTTTTCACTCGCCAGGTCAGCCCGCCCGCTGCCTATGGCGCCGGCGGGCGGATGATCGAAAGCAGCGGCAGCGGCCTGGTCCTGGCCGGGAGAGTGTGAGATGGGCGGGATCGGCAGCGCATTGAGTCTGGGCAAAAGCAGTCTGCTCACCGGGCAGAAGGCGCTTGAGGTGGTGGGCAACAACATTGCCAACGTGAACACCCCCGGGTATTCACGCGAGGTCCCGGTGTTCAATGATTTTCCCACCTTGATGATCAAGGGGGTCTCGACCGGCAGGGGCGCTTATATCGACCAGGTGGAGCGCCAACACGACCTTTTTCTGACCCGCCAGATACAGGCCAAAAACGCCGGCCTGGGGGAGGAGGCGGCCAAGGCGCCCCCCCTGGCCGAGATCGATCGCATCATTGATATCTCGGAGAACGGCCTGGCCGCTGAAATCGACCGTTTTTTCGGCTCCTGGCAGGATCTGAGCGCTGACCCCGGGAGCCGGCTGACCCGGGAGGCGGTGCTGCAGAGCGGTATCCGGCTGACAAAGGCCTTTGCCCGGCCGGTCAACGAGTTAACCGGCCTGCGCAAGAGTCTTGACTTTACCCTGGCCGCCCGGGTCAACGAATTGAACGACAAGTTCGAGGAAATGGCGAGCCTCAATCAGACGGTTGCCAACATTGAGTCCGCCGGCTCGAACGCGCTGGCCGCCCGGGACCGGCGGGACGTCCTGCTCCAGGAGATCTCCCATGCCCTGGGCGGTACATCCATTGAGGGCGATAACGGCATGGTTTCCTATTTCCTGATCAACGGGCTGCCGGTGGTGCAGGACCAGAATGCCTACTCGCTGAGCCTGGTCCAGGCGGGCAGCGTGATGGGGTTGCAGCTGCAACTGGGGAGCCGGCAGATTGCGGTGACAGCGGACAACCTGGCCGGCGAGTTCGGCGGTCTGCTCACGGTGCGTGACCAGCTCATCCCGGGGTTGGTCGATGACCTGGACAAGCTCGCCTACAGCCTGGCCGATGCGGTGAACCAGGTCCACCAGCTCGGCACCGGGCTCGACGGGGTGTCATCCCGTGATTTTTTTGTTCCCCCGGCCCAGCAGGCGGGCGCGGCGACCTCGCTGGCCCTGGCCTTTAACGACTATCGCCAGGTGGCCGCCGGCCGGTCGGCCGCTCCGGGGGACAATGCCAATGCCCTGGCGCTGAGTGACCTGGGCACCGCGCCGCTGGTTGACGGCAGCCAGAGTTTCAGTGAATTCTACGGCCAGATCGCCAGCAACCTGGGGATGGAGGTCCGCGGCAATGAGCTGGCCCTGGCCGGCAACCAGGATGCCCTGACCCAGTTGAACAACCTGCGCGACGGCAAGGTCGGCGTGTCCCTGGAAGAGGAGATGATCAACCTGTTCCGTTACCAGAAGAGTTTTGAGGCCTCGGTCAAGTTTTTAAGCACGGTCGACGAGATGATGGATTCCCTGCTCAGTATCAAGAGGTAGCGCATGCGAGTCACCGAGTCCAGCACCTATCGCACCCTGATCCAATCCATGAACCGGAACAGCCTGCGCCTGCAGGAGGCCCAGATCGCGGCCGCCACCGGGAAAAAACTGCAAAAGGCCTCGGACAATC
The DNA here is from genome assembly GCA_021647905.1 of Desulfobacterales bacterium. Classification (NCBI taxonomy): domain Bacteria; kingdom Pseudomonadati; phylum Thermodesulfobacteriota; class Desulfobacteria; order Desulfobacterales; species Desulfobacterales bacterium. The sequence goes on from JAKITW010000005.1 coordinate 25,237, forward strand.
CGGCCGGGGTCGGGCCGGTGCTCATTGCGCGGGGACAGCTGCAGAGCGCCAACCTGTTTCTCAAGAACAGTGCGGCGGCCGCGGATCGTCTGAAGTCCCAGGACACGGAACTGGGCCAGGTTGACAACCTGCTGGTCCGGGCCATTGAACTTACCATCGCCGCTGGCAACGGCGGTTACGGCCGGTCCGAACGTACGGCAATGGCCAACGAGATCCGCGATATCAAGGCGGAAATGCTCGGCCGGGCCAACGGCCAGATGGACGGCAGGTATTTTTACGGCGGTTTTCAGGACCGGACCCCCCCTTTTTCGGTCAACCCGGGCTACGATCCGGTACTGGATCCCCGGCCGGTGCTGTACAACGGCGATAACGGGGCAGTGGAACTGGAGATTGCTCCGGACGAGAAGATGACGGTCAATTTCACCGGCAATGCCGTTTTTCTGGGCGATGAGGATGGCGACGGGCTGGTCGATGGCGGCCGGGTCGATGTGTTTGCCGTGTTGACCTCCCTGGAGGAGGCGATGCGGGCCAATGACCAGGCCGGGGTTACCGCGCTGGTGGACGATCTATACGCGGCCCAGGAGCAGATCGGGGTGTATCAGGGCAAGACCGGCTCAGCCCTTGGCCGGCTGGACCGGTCCATTGAGCAGATGCGGGATATCCAGGTCGATCTCCAGGAGATTCTCTCCCGCTATCAGGATGTCGACCTGGTCGAGGCGATCACTGATATGACCCGGCAGGAACAGGCGCTGCAGGCGGCCATGGGCGTCACCGGGCGGATCGCCAGACTGTCGATCCTTGATTATCTGTAACCGGCCGGCGGGCCGGGGTAACCACTGTAAGCGAACACCGGCGCCAACTCCAGGCATGATCGCTCCCGCCCGCCGGGTGAATTATTCTTTATTTCAAAGTAGAAAACCTGGTCCTCAGGGCCAGGTCAGTGACTGTCGGCTTTGCCGATAATTTATATACCTCTGAATTACGGGTAATCGAATGACGAACAATCGAATGACGAACAATCGAGTGACGAATAAAGGGCTGTAGCGGACCGTCATAGATGCGGCGTCCGGGGAGACGGACGTGACTTCAAGCCAGGGAGGGCGATATGCTGGTATTAACCAGAAAGGCAGGGCAAGGCATTGTAATCGGCGGAACTATCACCGTAACCGTACTCGAGGTCAAGGGAGGTGGCATTCGAATCGGAATCGATGCGCCGCCGGATAAAAAAATATACCGGCAGGAGGTCTATGACCGGATCTGCCGGGAAAATGTGGAGGCAGCCAAGTGGAATATTGCCGATCTGGATGTATTGAATCCGAATATCGCAACAACTCATCGGAAAAAATGAGTAACAGTAAAATGGCGCAATTGAAAAAAATCAATACCCGGTTCGGCGAGGTGGAGTATGATCCCGAAAAAACCATCCATTTCCCCATGGGGATGCTGGGGTTCAAAGACCTGCATGAATACATTGTCATGCCTAACAAAAAGGACGGACCCCTGTTCTGGCTGCAGAGCGTGGAAGACCCGGAGGTGGCCTTTGTCCTGACCGACCCGACCAACTTCTTTCTCGACTACCGGATCGCGCCGGATAAAAACGAGCAGGCCCGGCTCGCCATGCGGGAAGGTGATGTGTGCCATGTCCTGTCAGTGGTTACGGTGCAGCCCGACCGCAAGGTCACCTTGAATCTGCAGGCCCCGATCCTTTATGCGCCGGCCGCCAACCGAGCCCTGCAGATTATCCTTGATAATTCACCCTACGGGGTCCGCACCCCCCTGCCGGAGATGGAATAAACCCGGCCGGCCCTGGCCCCTGTCCGGGAACGATGACTTTCCGGGGGGGCGCCACCTTCGCTGGCCCGGCCAGGGGCAAGGACTGCGAAAAAAATAATTAAAGTTTTCCCCCATGCCTGCCGATAACAGATAAACCCAACCCTCAACCCGGAACGGATAAAACTAAAAAAATAAAGGAGGTGAGTGCCGGCGAGTCAAGCAAAACAGAGCAGACAAGGCAATAAAACAGGTTAGTTACAGGGCAAGGATGCCCGCGCAAAAACTTCAAGGAGGATTACCATGTCGTTAATAGTCAACACCAACATTGGTTCATTAAACGCCCAGAACAATCTAGCCAAATCACAGAAATCACTTGCCACCTCAATGGCACGCCTCTCCTCGGGTCTGCGGATCAACAGCGCCAAGGACGATGCCGCCGGCCTGGCCATCTCCAACCGGATGACCTCCCAGATCCGCGGTTTGAATCAGGCGGCCCGGAACGCCAACGACGGTATTTCCCTGGCCCAGACCGCTGAAGGCGCCCTGAGTGAATCAACCAACATCCTGCAGCGGCTCCGCGAACTGGCGGTGCAGTCGGCCAATGACACCAACACCTCATCGGACCGCGCCTCCCTGCAGTCCGAGGTCTCCCAACTGGTTTCCGAACTCGACCGGATCGCCACCACCACCACCTTTAACGGCAAGAACCTGCTGGACGGCACCCTGCAGTCCGCCTCGTTCCACGTTGGCGCCAATGCCAACCAGACCATCTCGCTGTCAATCTCCGGGGCGCGGAGCGCGCAACTCGGCGCCCTGGCAACGGGCTCATCCGATGTCAGCCAGACCGCGACAGCAACTGAGACCGGCACCGCGGCTCTTATGACCCAGACAACCACCACCTATACCGGGGTCAATACCGCTGCCATTACCGCGGGTGATCTTACCATCAACGGTACGGATATTGCCGCGACCACGGCCGAGGATGCGGCCGCGGGCAAGACGATCGGCAGCGCCTATGCCAAGGCCGCGGCCATCAATTCGAGCGGCGTCGATGGGGTGACGGCCACGGCCAGCACCACCAAGACCTTCACCGACCTGGCAACCGGGGTGTTTCTTGACAACAATATAATTGACGGTGCCACCGATGGTTCAGCAGTTTACACCCTGACCATCAACGGGGACGACGTCTTTACCCAGACCTTCACCTATGGTACGGCTGATGTCACCATTGATTCGATCGTCACCAGCATCAACAACAACACCGCCGATACCGGGGTGGTGGCCAGCAAGAACGGGTCCAACGACCTGGTGCTTACTGCGGCCGACGGCCGGGACATCATCATCAAGGATTCCTTTAACTATACCGAAGCAACCGATGTTGCCGACGAAATAAAAACCGTATTTAACACCTTTCTGGCAACCGGCGGCGGCGGTGTGGATGAAACAGGCGTGCATACCGCACAGCAGACCTGGGGCGGTTCGGTAGCCCTTTCCTCAACCGCGGACATCAGCTTCGGCGGCACTGTGGGCGGCGCCCTGCTTGGCCGTTCCGGCGGGATATCCATTAACCTCAACAACAATATTTCCACTGTGGATATCTCCACCGCGGCCGGCGCCAACAGCGCTATTGACGTTATTGACGCGGCCCTGGGCACTATCGACTCCACACGCGGCGCCCTCGGTGCGGTGCAGAACCGTTTCGAGTCGACCATCGCCAACCTGACCAATGTTGCCGAAAACCTGACCGCGGCCCGTTCGCGGATCATGGATGCCGACATTGCCATGGAAACCGCGGCCATGACCAAGGCGAACATCCTGCAGCAGGCCGGGGTCGCCATTCTGGCCCAGGCCAACCAGACACCATCGCTTGCCCTGTCGCTGCTGCAATAGAGGACCGGCAGGTTAATTAAATCATGACCAGGGAAGCCGGGATAATTCCCGGCTTCCCGCCATGACTTATTTAATCAAAGACGTGACGGGAAAAGGTTGATCAATGCGTGTCTGTTGCGCGTAACGACTTTTACCGCCGCGATCGACTTATGGTGAGGATAGCCAATGAAGATCGAAGCAATCGCTCTCGCCGGTGCCGGTCTCAAGGTTGAGCAGCCGGCCGCGGAAAAGATCGACGAGCAACGCAAGGCACCTGAATTGTCTGTTGCCGGGCCGGAACAGGACCGGAGCAAGGTCGCCCCGGAAGAGATACTCTCGAAGATCAAGGACCTTACCGAGGACGGGGTCTACAGCATCCGGTTTGAGATGAACAAGGAAATAGAAAAACTGATCATCAAGGTTGTTGATAAGGAAAGCGGCGAACTGATCCGCCAGATCCCGCCGGAGGAATTGATTACCGCCTCGGAGCGGATGCGGGATTACCGCGGGCTGATCATTGAAACCGAAAGCTGACCCGATGCCGGCAATTTCGTAAGTCGGCAGGGAGGATGAACCTATGAGCATCAGTTTTGGCGGCCTGGCCACCGGCCTGGACACCACCGCTATAATCGAATCGATCATGGGTGTTGAACGGCGGCCGATCATCCGGCTGGAGGCGGACAAGGCCTATTTCAACAGCCGTCTTAACGCCTTTACCGACCTCAATACCAGGCTGACCTCCCTGTTAAGCAATATCAAGACCCTGGCCGATTCCACGGGACTGCAGCCCAGAAGCGCCACCCTGAGTTCAACGGATTTTATCAGCGCCTCGGTTGCCGACACCGCGGCAACAGGCAATTATGAAATCAAGGCCCACTCGCTCGCCCAGGTGGAAAAACTGGTCAGCGATACCGGTCTGTTCGCTGACAAGGACACCACCACCTACAAGACCGGCACCCTGAACCTGACCGTCGGCACTACCCTTACCAGTATCACCATCGACGACACGAATAATACCCTGGCCGGTATTGCCCAGGCCATTAACGATGCCGGCGCCGGGGTGTCCGCCACCATCATCAACGACGGCACCGCAACAAATCCTTACCGGCTGGTCCTGGCCGGTGACAGCGTACCGGACACGGTTCCGGATTACACGGCCCTTGACCCCGACGACCCGGACGGGGCTGACAATATTCTGGGGACGGCCGACGATAACACCTATATCGTTTTTGACGCCTCAGGGCTGACCGTGGGCACTGACAGCGATTTTGCCCCCACCTTTACCCTGGCCCAACAGGCCCGGAAGGCCCACATCGAGGTTGACAACATTGACATTTACGGCACCACCAACAGGTTTACCGAGGCCATCCCCGATGTGACCCTTACCATTGACGCTGCTGATGGCGGCGCCACCATCACCAACCTGGCCGTCAACCTGGACCAGGCAGCATTGAAAAGCAGGATACAGGAGTTTGCCTCGGGATATAACAGTGTGATGGCCTTTATCAACGATCAATCCACCCATGGCGATGATACTGCCGGGATCCTCAGCGGCGATTCGACCCTTGCCATGGTCAAACGCCGCCTGCAGGGGTTGCTCACCACCCGGGTGGACGGCAACCTGTCCATACCAACCCTTTCCGGACTCGGACTGGAAACCCAGCGGGACGGTTCCCTGACCCTGGATGACTCCATCCTTACCAATGCCATCAACAATAACCTGGACGAGGTGGTGACCCTGCTGGCCGGCAGCGGCTCGGGCGCTTCGGCGGTTGAAGGAGTGGGCAGCCGTTTTCAGGAATATCTTGAGGGTATTACCAGTAGTACGGATGGATTTCTGGCTGTCCGGCAAAAAAGCTATGATGACAATATCAGCCGGATGAACAACGATATCGCCAGGCTTGAATTACGTCTTATAAAACGGGAAGAGACCCTGAACAAGCAATACGTGGCCCTGGAACAGTTGATGAGCGTGTTTAACGCCCAGAGCAGTTACCTGACCCAGCAGATGCAATACATGAGCAACCTATGGAGCAGACATAAATGAACCATTATCCGCGCCAGTATCAGAATACCCAGGTAAACACCTCCTCGCCGGAACAGCTTCTGATCATGCTGTATGACGGCGCCATCCGCTTTGTCCGCCAGGCCCAGGAAGCAATGGCCGCCGGCAACAGGAAGACGAGGCTGGAGAAAATCAGCAAGGCGATGGCCATTATCTGTGAGTTGGCAAATACCCTTGACCACGGGGCTGGCGGGGAAATCGCCGGCAATCTTGACCGGCTCTACGAATTCATGAACCGGGAACTGCTGCAGGCCAATGTCCACCACGATGCGGAGCGGCTCGTCCGGGTCGGAGAGATGTTGACCGGGCTGCGCGATACCTGGAGGCAGGCGATTGAGCAGGTCCAGGCCGCGGGGGCCGCGGCCAAGGGAAAGAGGGAGGGGCGGGCCGGCGCGGCCGCGGATAGTCCCAAATCCCTGTCAATAGCTTTGTGAGACGGGTTATGAAAGGGCTTGGGGATCTGTTGGTTGCGGCGATAACGCGCTACCAGGCGGTGCTTGGGGCATTGGCGGCCCTGGACCTGGCGGGAAACCTGGGGGCGGGCGCCCGGCTGCCGGCCCTGGCCGCGGAGCTGACCGCACACCTGGCCGCGGCCAGGGAATCGGACCTGGCCCTGCGGGAATCCCTTGACACAACCGGTTCCTCCTCCTTCCACCACCTGCCCCTGCTGCGGGAATACCAGGACCTGTTGCAGCAGGTCGCCGCCCGGAACCAGGATCTGCTCGACCGGGCCCGCACCCATCTCGCCCTGGTCGGGTCTGATCTTGCTGAACTCAAGGACGGCAAGACGGTGTTGTCCGGTTACCGGGCGCCGTCCGAACAGCGCGGCCGGAAACTGAGTAAAAGCTGTTGATTTAATCGCGGTATTGTATTCTGATGGGTGTTCCGGGAGTCGTGGTTGTTGTCTTTCGGTTGAAGTTGTAACCTGTTCAGGGCCAGGCGGGCCGGCGAGACCCCGGCGGGGGCGCTTGAACGGGTAGCTGCGGTCGAGCTTCAGAAGTATCGGAGGGGTAGAGTGATCAGCAGTAAAATCAGAGAGTTTTTTTCAACGCCCCGCCCGGCGCAGGCCAGCTTGCCCAGCCAGGGGCAGGGCTCCACCCGCTTGTCCTGCCAGTTGTTGATCAAACCCCCGAACCTGCTCATGGCGCATTTTCCCAATGCGTCCTTCACCCCGTTGTCATTCGACCCGACCGGCACGGTTTTCTGCTACTGTGCCGGGACCGATACGGTTTTTCATCTCTATTCCCGGATCGACAAGATCACCGGCGAGCAGGACCTGCAGATGATCGTTGTGGAGGCCTTTTCCTACCCGCAACTGCGGCGGTTCTTCCGGGTTGATGCCGAGGTGTTCCTGAAGTGTCGTCCGTTGCGGGCCGCGGCGGCGGCGCCGGCTGAGGCAAAACGGACAAGGGTCAACCTGAGCGCGGTCGGCCTGCGTTTCCAGACGATCCAGCCCTTTAACCAGGGGGAACAGGTGGACATTGAAATGCAACTGCCCGGGGAGCCGCCCGAGCTGATCCATTGCCTCGGCCGGGTGATGCGGAGCGGTTCCGGCAAGGATAACCGGAGCCGGGAGGTGGCCATCGACCTGGTGGAGATCCCGGTCGAGGCGCAGGATAAGATCATCAAGTTCTGCCTGATAGAGCAGCGGCGTCAGATCCGGCTCAAGGTCCAGGTCCTTGATCCGGGAGTGATATGATCCTTGATCCGTGAGTCTCTGCCAGCCCCCCCGGGCTCAGGAACAACCGATTTCCGCCCGCATGATTCCGGGGCCGGGGAAGATCGTTGCCAGGCCCTTGGGCCGCGGCCGGGAGTAGATTTCCGTGCGGTTGCGGCCTTTTCGTTTCCCGGCATACAGGGCCGTGTCGGCCTGTTCGAGAAGGCTCTGGGCGTCGAGATCCCGCAGGTCAGGGCAACTGAGGCCAATGGTTGCGGAGATCTTGACCTGTTTCTCCGCTGCAATGCATGTCACTCCCTGGAGATTCCGGCGAATGCGATCGGCCAGAACAATGGCCGCCGGTGCGTCGGTTTCCGGAAGAATGAGCACAAATTCCTCGCCACTGTACCGGCAGACGATATCGGGCCGGCGGCAGGTCACCTTAAAGCTCTCGGCCACCAGCTGCAGGACCCGGTCACCGACCTGATGGCCAAAGGTGTCGATGATCCGCTTGAAGTGGTCCAGATCAACCAGTAACAGTGAGATGGGTTGACCGGTGCGTTTGCTGCGGGTGACCTCGTTTTCAAGGGCCATGTCAAAGTAGGCCCGGTTGTAGAGGCCGGTCAGCATATCGGTCAATGCCACCCGGGCCAGGCGTTTGTTGGCCTTGCGCAACCTGGTCAGCCGTTCCCTCAGATTGAGATGGGTTTTGACCCGGGCCTGACATTCCGCGACTGGTAATTGCCAGGGAAGACAGTCGGCCGCGCCGTGCTCAAGGGCGGTCAGGCTGGCGAGCAGCTGATTTTTTTCGGTCATCACCAGTACCGGCAGTTCCGGCCAGGCATCATGTTGTTGTATTGTCCGCAGGAAGGTAAAGAGGCCGGCGGTATCGTTTTCCGACCAGGCGTAAAATACCGCGTCTGCCGGCGATTGCTCCAGCAGATCCAGGGCGCTGGCCTCGTCGGAGCAGACCCGCAGGTCCTTGAACAGGCCCCAGCCTTCCAGGGTACACCGGCAGTCGTTGGCCCGGGATCGCGGTAATTCGTGGGATATAAACAATGCAGTCGACATGGCCGCCTCACCTTGAGATTAGAAAGAAGTATTTATGCTACTTGTCGGCGTTTGCCGCGGAAACTTTAGCAGTTAATTTTTCGCCGGGCCTTGGCTGATAAAGAAATCCGCTGATTCAGCCGAAAAGAGAGTTATGAGCACTATTACCCCGATTACGCCGAATATTCCGTTGCCGGCGGCCCAGGCAGGCTTCACCCCGCGGGAGAGCCGCGAGCAGCAGTTGCGGGTTGACCAGGTGGTCCGGGCCACGGTCAGCGAAGGCGGTCATGAGCGGGTGTGGCTGAATATCGGCCGCCAGCGCTTTCTGGCGAAAACGGAAATTCCTCTCAAGACCGGGATGAACCTGACGCTCCTGGTGAGCAGGACCAGCCCTCGCCTGGAGTTCCAGGTGCTGGCGGACCCTCTTGACAGCCGCATCCGGCAGAAACTCCATCTGCTCGAAGGACCCTGGTCCCTTGACGGGCTGTCGGCGTTGATGTCCGACCCGGAGGTGTCAAGCCCCGGCAGTCGTGAGGTCTGGGCCAGGTTCCTGGAGCTGCGGGGGGCCGCCGACCAGGCCGTTGCCGGTGAACTGGCCCGGCTGTCGGCCCGGCTCGGCCTGGATTACGAGGCCCTGCTTGCGCAAGGGCAGGCCGCTGGCGCGGCAACAACCCTGAAACGGCTGCTGGAAGATGCCCGGAAGTCCGGCAACAGGCCGGAAAAAGAGTCGAGTTGCGAAAAGATCGAATCTTTTTCCGGCCTTTTTGAACTGTGGCAATTGATCCGTTTGAAGCTGGCGCAGCGGTCGGTTGAGTTCCAGCCCCTGCCGCTGCCCCGGATCGAGCAGGGATTTCTGCTCGCCGAGCGCGGCGAGGGTGCCGTGCCTGATGACAAGGGGAAGGATGAACGTTCCTGGAGGGTTACTGTACACCTGCAAATGTCCGGTATTGGGCCGCTCCAGGTAGATTTCCTCTGGGAGCGGTCCGGCCTGTTCCTGCGTTTCCATTGTGCAACCCAGGCGCAGGCCAGCTTCCTGTCCGGCCGCCGGGCGGAACTGGGCCGGTCGGTTACGGCCCTGCCGCTGAAGGGCGCCGCCTTTTCCGTGGGGGCGCCGGCGCCGGCAACTGTTCTGGCGCAACTCCTGGCCGGTGACGGCGTGCTTGATGAAAGGGTTTAGATGAGATGATGGACGATGGGGCGAAATTAACCAGGGCCGTGGCGCTCCGCTATGATCGCGGCAATGATGGCGCGCCCCGGGTGGTGGCCGGCGGTCAGGGGGAGGTTGCGCTGCACATCCTGGAACTGGCCCGGGAGGCCGGGGTCCATGTGACCGAGGATACCGGATTACTTGAACTGCTGGCCCGGGTGCCGCTCGGTTCGGAAATCCCGGCCGAGCTTTATCAGGCCGTTGCCGAGGTATTGTCTTTCGTGTACCAGCTCAACAAGGAGGTAAACATTCAGTAAACCCCCTCCTGTCGGGAAAGGGGTCTTCTTCTACCAACGGCCGCTCCATTGAGAAGGGCCGGCTGTTCATAAACAGGCTATCAAACAGGAACTCGCTTCGCCGCGGCGGCGATTCGGAAGCCATAAGCATATCATGCCGAAGTTGTTTCAATTTCCGTTTTTGCCGTCACGGCCGCGGCTCAGGGTCCGCTACGCCGTTCGGTATAAGAAAACCCCTTTCCCGGTCCAACCTCAAATGTACGGGGTTTACCGAAACCTTACACAAGGAGGATGATCCGCAGGGTAATGAAGAGTCTGGATCAGCGTTTGAAAAGCTTTAAAAAGGTCTCGAACAACTCCTGATCAATGTCAGAGACAACCTCTTCCTTCATCAGCTTGAGGGCGGCAAAAGAGGTCCGCGCTTTTTTGTAGGGTCGTTTTGCGGTCAGGGCCTCGTAGATGTCGGCCAGCCGGCAGATGCGGGCATAGGGATGGATTTCCTTCCTCTTGAGCCCGTTGGGATAGCCGGAGCCGTCGTCCCGTTCGTGGTGCTGCAGGGTGATTATCTTGATCTCCTCGGTCATTATCCCGCATTTCTGCAGGATATTGAAGCCGTCGTCAGGGTGCCTGTTGACGATCACCCGCTCGGCCGGTGTCAACGGCCCGGGCTTGTTGAGGATCTCCAGGGGGATCATGCTTTTTCCCATATCATGCAGAAAAAATCCAGCCCCGAACGCCTTGAGCTTGCCGACCGATTGGTGACCGTAGAAATGGCGGGCCAGGGCGATGCTGAAGATGCCGACATTGGTGGAGTGGGTATAGGTCGACTGGTCGTAACTGGTGAGATTGAAAAGACATTTGGTGGCCACGTTGTCGGAGATGATCAGGTCCATGGTCGGGGAGATGGCATCCACTGCCGTGGCGATAAAAGAGGCGCGGGGATCTTCGTGGATCCGTTCCAGGATGTCCCGGCAGGAGTTGTAGACCACCGCCGCCTTCTTGGGGGCGCTGACATGGGGGTCGGCAACGATCTTCAGACAGACCTCGCGCAGGTACTTGAAGTAAAGGGGAGCCTCCTCTTCCTGGATATAGAGATTCGCCTGGCCCCGGTCCGCCAGTTTCTCGGGCAGGGACCGGTCAAGGGGCAGCCCTTTCTGGGCCAGCAGAACGTAGCGATGCGGCCCCACGTTCCTGAACAGATTGCAGGGGGCCCTGCCGTGGCCGTTGATCACGCTCAGGCCGACGCAGAGCCAGCCGGCGGTCTTTTTAACGGCAGGCGCTGCCGACGTTATCCTGTTTTGATCTTGAGACATTTATTATATTCCCGGAAAAGACGATCAGCAGTCACCGGATCAAGCATGGCGCTGACCTCATATTGAACAGTTTGCATATACAGGTTGCCGGAATCGGGCGGCCCCCTGGCCGGGCTCATCCGCCCAGCAAGCCGATCCTCTGGTACCACTTGCCGCGCTCCGGTTCATACCCCTCGACCCGGTTGCGCCCCTTTTTCTTGGCCTCGTACAGGGCCGCGTCGGCGCGGGCAAGGAAGACATCCTTGCCCATCTTCTGCTCATCAGCGGTAAGGGTCGCTACGCCGAAGCTGGCGGTGACATCGTACGTTTCCCGGCCCTTGCGGAAATCATGACTCCGGGCCGCCGCCCGCAGCTGTTCGGCAACGCTCAGGGCCTGGTCCGCCGCTGTTTCGGGCAGCAGCACGGCGAATTCATCGCCGCCGTAGCGGGCCAGCAGGTCGTATTCGCGCAGCAGGCCACGCCAGACCCGGCATGCTTCGCGGAGCACGAAATCACCGGCCTGGTGGCCGTATAAGTCGTTGGTCTCCTTGAACTTGTCGAGATCGACCAGCACCAGGCTCAAGGGGCGGCCGGAGCGGATCGCCAGGCTCAGTTCCCGGGCCAGGCTCTCCTGAAAGTACCGGTGGTTATAGATCCCGGTCAATCCGTCCAGATTGGCGATGTTCTCCAGGTAGCGGTTCTTTTCCTGCAGTTCGGCGTTGAGTTTCTTCAGGGCCACCTTGGCCTCGACCAGTTCCCGGTTGATCTGCGCGTAGGACATGTTAAGCAGGCTCAGTTCGATATTGGCCTTCTGCAGGATCTCCGGAATCGACGGGATCCCGGCGATTTTCAGGTGAAAGTAATCAGCGGCCCGGGCCACTTCGTCGCCAGCGTTTTCCAGGACCCGATCGATATCGTTTCCGCAGAGGCCGAGCAGCCTGTCGGCCTGTTTGCGAAACCGGTCGGCCGAGTTGATCGGGTCGTCTGAGTAGAGGATCCGGGTCACCAGGCCGGCCAGGTGGGATATCCGGATCGCCTTGACCATCTCCGGGTCCCTGCCAGGGTATTTATCCGGCGCGTGGTGGTAGAGGATCGGCTCGGAAAGGGAGGCCGGGAACTGCCAGTGCCGCGTTGCCGCATTTCCGATAAAGGGATGCCCGGCCCCGATCCGGGCCTCTTCCAGCGCGACCAGCGAATCCCGGTCATCGCTCTGGTCAGCCTCGGCGAGCAGCTCGTCATAGATCCGCGGATAGGTCTGGGCAAGGATCAGTATCCCGATATTCTGCAGCAGACAGGCGGTAAACACCTCCTCGGAGTCCATGCTGATCTTGATCCGTTCGGCGAGCATCTTGCCCGACACCGCTGTTGCCAGCGACTGTTCCCAGAACCTGTGATAGTCAAAGCCGCCGTCGCGGCGCGTCTTTTCCATGTTTAAAAAGGAAAACGACAGTACCAGGTTGCGCACGGCATTGGTGCCGAGGATTGTCACGGCCTGCTGGATGTTGCCGACTTCGTTGGGAAAGTTGTAGAAGGCGGAGTTGACCAGCTTGAGTACCTTGGCTGAGAGCGAGATGTCCTGGGTGATCAGGCCGGTGATCTCGGCAATGGTCGTCTCCTCCCGGCCGGTGATACTGATCAATTTGGAGGCCACACTGGAGAGAGTGGGCAGGGATTTCGACTGCAGTACCTGGGTAAGAACTTCCTCGCGGGTCATGGCATGCCTCGGAGATATATTCTCTGGATGAATTCCGCCCCGGACAAAGCGCCTGGTCCGGAGAGATTTTCATATAACCTACTATCGTCAGACTTTTCCTGTTTCTTTACCTTGCCGGCCGATTTCCGGGCGATCCGGTGCAGCGGGTCGTTGCCGGCCGCCGGTGGCCGGTTATGCTCAGGGGCGCTGGACGATGAGCACCGCCAGTCCGTTTGCCCGGGCCCGCTCCGCCGCCTGCCGGGCCGTGGCCATATCGGCGTAACCGCCAAAAGTGAGGGTGGTCACCGGCAAGGTGACCTGCACCGGTTCTTCCTCAACCCGCACCCCCTGTCGAGCCAACCGCGCCGCAAGGTCACGGGCCCTGCGGGTATCGGAAAAGGAACCGGCATAGACCGCGGTCCGGTCCCCCTTTGGCAGCAAAAAAACATCAGGGGCCAGGGCCTTTAGTTCGCGCGCCCTGGCCCGGGCCTGTTCAAGGGGATAGCGGCCGACCCGCAGCCGGGTCATCTTCGTGGTCTGCCGGCCCTTTTCCAGGCGAGGCTCAAAGCCGAGGGAACGGATGGTCTTTTCCGCCCTGGCCAGGTCTTCGGGAACGAGAAAGGGCCCTCCCTGCAGGACGTATTTGTCCGGCCGGGCAACCGGCGCGGACAACTCCATTGGCTCCGGCCCGGTTGCCGGCGCAACCAGGGCCGGGCCGGTTGCGGCCCGGCCCCGGGCAACGGGCTTTTCGCTGTTTTCCTTTTGCAACGGGCGTTCAGCCGGCCTTGTCTCAAGGGGGACCGGGGCCGGTTGCCGGCTGGGACCAGCCGGGGTCGGCACCAGGGCGGGCGGTTGTTTTTCGGCAACCGGGGGCAACGAATTGCCCAGAAAATAATAGCCGGCCGCCAGACATAACAGCAGGAGGAACAGCACCAGCAACAGTGAGCGTGACAGGAAACTCCGGGGCCGGCGGGCAGAATACCCGGTCACCTTGCCGGGCCCCTCTTCCCCCTTTTCATTAAAATCAATGCCATTCTTATTTGTCATGGCGGGACAGTCCTTCTTCTTGTCAAACCCTTACCGGAATATCAGCGCGATCTTTTCCGCCTCGGCAAAGGAAGCATCAATCATGTTGCCGACCAGGCCGGTTTCCATCTGAAACTCTTCCCGGCAGGCGGCCAGCAGTTTTTCCGTGCCATCGTTTTCATCATTGTAGCGAAGATGGGCGACCAGTCTGACCGCCGGATCGATCCGGCTGCTGTCGGTTGGGCCGTGGTGGCCGTCTATGGCGTTGACCAGATAACCCGGCAGGCCCCATTTCTCGGCGATCAGGGCCCCGACCCGGGCATGATCGTAACCCAGGGCCGCCCTTTCAAGGGAGGCAAGATCAAGGCCGGGATCTTCATCCCACCTCTGAAAAAGTTGGCAATAGGTCTCTTTTTTTGCGGTGGAAAGGACCGGGATGGCCATATCCTGCAGGAGAGCGGCGGTGAAACATTCGCCCTGGGTGGCGGCATGGAGATGCAGGGCGAGCATCCTGGCCAGGCCGGCCCGTCTTGCCGCCACCAGCCAGAAACGGGAGGTGTCAAGGCAGAAGGTGGTTGATGATGCCAGGGACTCCGTCACCGCAAAAGAGAGTACCATGGATTCAAGCCGGGCGCGACCCAGGAGGGTAACCGCATGATCCAGGTTGCCAACCTCTTTCAATAAACCGAATGATACCGAATTAACGAGCCTGAGAATCTTTACATGCATGCCCGGGTCCATCTGGATCTGTCCGGCGATCTCAAGCACGGATGACTCGGGATTTCGAAGCATGGCAAGGACCCTGGTTGTCACGGCCGGGAAACTGTGCAGTTCATAATTGCCCAGCAGGCCCTTGAGTTCTTTTTTGGGGTCGTTGTTTTTTTTGCGCCAGAAATTCAACATGATATGGATGGATTATTCGCCCCGGCGGGCTATCTTGTTATTGAATATGCTGAGAAGACCGCCCAGCATGATATAGCCGGTCATTACCTCCAGCATGGCAACGAAACGGGCCGTTGGCGAGAGCGGCACGATATCCCCGTACCCCAGGGTGGTCAAGGTGACGATACTGAAGTACAACCGTGTTCCCCAGGAGTCGTTTTCGCCCAGGGCGATGTTGACAAAGGAATAGAGCCAGGCGAACATCAGGGCCAGCGCCCCAATCATGACGCACCAGCGCAGGATACTCCGGCCGCAGTCGCTGGTCACCCACCAGAGAAAATAAAGTGCCCTGAAGAAGCTGTTCCGGTCCCTGAACTCCTTGAGATAGTTCTGATCGACGACAAAACGACGCAGCCGGTAGGCCCCGGCGAAGTTGATATCCCTGATATCCGCGCCGATCCATTTCGCCTTTTCGAAGTTTTTCACCAGCCGGAGCCGGGCGTTGCGCAGGTCCGCGTCATTGAAAATCGACCCGCTCACATCACAGCGGGAAAGATCGGCGCCCCGGAGATCGGCCCCGGTAAGATCCGTCCCGGTAACGGTCGTCTCGCGCATCCGGGCGTTCTTCATGACGGCACAGCGCAGATCCACATTTATAAGCCTTGCCTTGCTCAGGGTGCTGGCTTCAAGATTAACATTGAAAAGACGGGCATCATCCAGGTTTGCCATGCCGAAACCAGCTGCTTGACAGTCGGCCTCTTCAAGGTTGGCATTGGCGAGATCAGCTCCGGTGAAATCGGCGCGGCGGAGTTTTGCTTGAAAAAGGCTGGCATTCCGCAGATTGGCTTTAAAGAAACGGGCCCCGGAGAGATCCGCCCTGGTCAGATCTGATTCCGAAAGATCCGCCCCGGAAAAATCAAGGCCGCTCAGGTCCTGTTCGGTCAGGGATACGCCCCGGAAACTCAGCCCGGCAACAGGGGGCTGCCCGCCCTTGCTCCGCATCTCTTCAATTTTTGCCAGGGCCTGTTCCCGGGTCAGGGCCGAGGTTGGAGGTTTTTGTATATATTCCATGGCAACGGTACCGTCAACAGGACACTAGGACAGGATATAGCCGGCCAGTTGTTTGGCGTATTCTTCATTGTTGATGAATTCGCAGCCGATGTCCCGGCCGCGGGTCGAGACCACCCTGGCCTCTGTCCTGATCAGCGTGCCCCGGGGATCGTCCAGGACAAAGGCCACCCTGAGCCGGTCATCGATTCCAAGGGGCTGGTCGCTGCAGTCCATGAATCCGATACCCTGCAGTGAGATGTTGGTCACCAGCATCGGCGCCCGGGGCTGTTCAACGGTGAGGTTGGTATACCCGCCCTTGAGCATGGTCTCCCGGCGGAACAGGCCCCGGGCCTCAAGGCGCACCTTAAAGATCGTGGCACAGTTGCAGCGGACGGTTTTGTCCAGATGGAGATCCCTGAATTCGGCAACCGGGACCGTGCGGGTGCCCCGGCACCGGGGGCAGCTGATATCCACGGTCCGGTCTTTTTTGATGATCACTGTCAGGGGATACATTCTTTCCTACTCCTCGTCCGAACAGAGGACTGCGCGAAAGTATTCCCGGTTGAGCCGGGCGATGTTGGTAATCGAAATGGATTTGGGACAGGCCTTTTCGCACTCCCGTTCATTGGAGCAGTTGCCGAAACCGAGTTCGCCCATCTCGTTGACCAGCCCCAGTGCCCGCGCGGCCCGCTCCGGCCCGCCCTGGGGCAGCAGGGCCAGATGCGAGATCTTGGCGCCGACAAAGAGCATGGCCGAGGCATTGGGACAGGCGGCCACACAGGCGCCGCAGCCGATGCAGGCCGAGGCGTCCAGGGCCTTTTCAGCGACTTGCCGGGCAATGGGAACAACATTGCCGTCCGGGGCGCCGCCGGTATTCACCGAGATATAGCCGCCCTTGACAATGATATCGTCCAGGCTGCTCCGGTTGATGATCAAATCTTTTTCCACCTTAAAGGCCCGGGCCCGGAAGGGCTCGATCACCAGGATGTCGTTGTCCTGGAAATGACGCAGGTGCAACTGGCAGAGGGTGGTCCCCTTTTCCGGGCCATGGGCCTGGCCGTTGACCATGGTTCCGCACATGCCGCAGATACCCTCGCGGCAGTCATGGTCAAAGGCAATGGGATCGCGGCCCTCAAGGGTCAGCTGTTCATTGACCACGTCGAGCATCTCCAGAAAGGACATGTCAGTGGAGACCGGGCCGGTTTCGTAGGTCGCAAGGGAGCCTCTGGCCCCGGGATCCGGCTGCCGCCAGACCTTCAGGGTTAAGCGGATGGTGCTCACTTGTAACTCCTCCGGCTGGGCCGGACGTTTTCAAAGACCAGCGGTTCCCGGTACAGGGTCGGCTCCTGGTCAACGCCGGTATATTCCCAGGCCGAGACATGGGCGTACTCTTCATCGTTGCGCAGGGCCTCATGGTCCTCGGTCTGGCTCTCCTCCCGCAGGTGGCAACCGCAGGACTCCTTTCTCGCCAGGGCGTCCCGCACCATCAGTTCGGCAAACTCAAGATAATCAGCCACCCGGCCGGCCCGTTCCAGGGACTGGTTCAGCTCCTCGCCGCGGCCGGGCACCAGGACGTTTTGCCAGAACTCCGCGCGGATCTCCGGGATCTTTTTCAAGGCCTGGTTGAGGCCTTGTTCGTTTCTGGCCATGCCGCAGTGGTCCCAGAGCAGCATGCCCAATTCCCGGTGGATATCGTCCACCGTGCGACTGCCGTTGATTGCCAGCAGTCTGTCGGTCATCTCGGTAGCGAATCTGCGGGCCGCGCTGAATTCATCCTGCTCAACATCCCGGGGCGCGGGCCCGGCCTCGGCCAGGTAATTGCCCAGGGTGGCCGGGATGATGAAGTAGCCGTCCGCCAGCCCCTGCATCAGGGCGCTGGCGCCCAGCCGGTTGGCCCCGTGGTCGGAGAAGTTGGCCTCGCCCAGCGCGAAAAGACCGGGGATGGTGGTCATCAGGTTGTAGTCCACCCAAAGGCCGCCCATGGTGTAGTGGACCGCCGGATAGATCAGCATTGGTTCGCGCATCGGGTCGCTGGCCGTGATTTTTTCGTACATCTGGAAGAGGTTGCCGTACTGCCGTTCGATCTCCGGAGCGCCCTGCCGGCGGATCGCCTCGGCAAAATCAAGGTACACCGCCCGGCCGGTATTGCCCACCCCCTTGCCCTGGTCGCACTGCTCCTTGGCGTTGCGCGAGGCCACGTCCCGGGGCACCAGGTTGCCGAAACCGGGATATCTCCGCTCCAGGTAATAGTCCCGCTCCTCCTCCGGGATCTCGTCCGGGGGCCGGCGGTCGCCCTTTTGTTTCGGCACCCAGACCCGGCCGTCGTTGCGCAGGCTCTCGCTCATCAGGGTCAGCTTGGACTGGTAGTCGCCATGCACCGGGATACAGGTGGGATGGATCTGGACAAAGCCGGGGTTGGCAAACAGGGCCCCCTGTTTATGGGCCCGCCAGCAGGCCGAGACATTGGAGTTCATTGCGTTGGTGGACAGGAAATAGACGTTGCCGTACCCGCCGGTGGCCAGGACCACTGCATCGGCGCCATGGGATTCCAACCGTCCGGTGCGCAGGTCGCGGACCACGATCCCCTGGGCCCGGTTGCCGGCCTTTACCAGTTCCAGCATCTCCCGCCGGGGAAAAAGCCGGACCCGGCCCGTTTTCACCTGGCGCATCAGGGCACCGTAGGCCCCGAGCAGCAGTTGTTGGCCGGTCTGGCCCCGGGCGTAGAAGGTGCGCGACACCTGGGCCCCGCCGAACGAACGGTTGGCCAGCAGGCCGCCGTATTCCCGGGCAAAGGGTACGCCCTGGGCCACGCATTGATCGATGATGTTGTTGCTGATCTGGGCCAGCCGATAGACATTGGCCTCCCGGGCCCGGAAATCGCCGCCCTTGATGGTATCGTGGAACAGGCGGAAGATGGAGTCGCCGTCGTTGGGATAGTTCTTGGCCGCGTTGATCCCGCCCTGGGCCGCGATACTGTGCGCCCGCCGCGGGCTGTCGTGGAGACAGAAGGTCTTGACATTATAGCCCTGTTCGGCCAGGCTGGCCGCGGCCGAGGCCCCGGCCAGGCCGGTGCCCACCACGATGATCTTGAATTTTCTTTTATTGGCCGGGCTGACCAACCGGCTGGCGAACCGGTGGCTGTCCCATTTTTCAGCCAGCGGGCCGGCGGGTATCTTGGCATCCAGTATCATTTGTTTCTTTGTCTTCCAGTCTTGTGAATAGCGGTACTTGCCGGTTCCACGGTTTATTCCGGAACTATTCCAAAAGAAACCGTTGCGACAGCATGGCCAGGGTGGGGATCAGGATGAAGACCGCGCCGATCAGCAGACTGATCGCCAGGGCCCCGTTTCTTACCAGCGGCTCGTACTTGGGATGACTGAGGCCGAGGCTCTGGAACATGCTCCAGAAACCATGGCTGAGATGAAGCCCCAGCGCGGCCATGGACAGGATATAGAAGAGTCCGTAGCCGGGCTGGTGCAGGGTCGAGCGGACCAGGTCGGCGATCTCCACCTCTCCGTTGGTGAAGTGAAAATTGGCAAGATGGACCAGCACAAAGACCAGGATGACAAGTCCGGTGTAGGGCATGGTCCGGGCTCCCCAGTGGCCGGCTTGCCGTTTGTAGACGGCATAGCGTTGCGGCCGGGCTCTGAGGTTTTCCAGATAGAGGAGCGCGGCCAGAATGACGTGGACCGCAAACAGCGAAACAAGCATTGCCTCGAACAGCTGGATCAGCGGGCCCAGGCGGTGCAGGTGTTCGGCATAGGAGAGAAAGGCCTGGCGGCCCATGAAGGCGGTGAGATTACCGAGCAGGTGGATCAGTAAAAAAAACCCGAGACCAGCGCCGGAAAGCGCCATCAACCCTTTTTTGCCAAGCGGGGTGGAGATGATCCCCCTAAGGAGCCGCAGCATACCATTCCTTGCAGATCGGTCTGATTTTGAAGTAAGTTGCCAGAAGGATCGCTCCCTGGATTATGGAATTGTGGTAAGCGTTCACCAGCACCTCATCTTCGCCCATTCCGGCCTGCTCGAATAGCACCAGTATGCTTCGCAGTCCCGAATGAACGAATCTAAGCCACTGGTAAACGCTTACGGGCATGAGATTACCGTAAATCCATACCCCCGGTGAACGGTTACGAATTGTGATTACCGTTGCAAAGCCTAACAGACAAGAGAAAAAATGACAATATCCGAGCCACGTTACCGCCAACTGTATGCCAGCGGGGAATTAGCCGCAAGAAGGGATGCGGCCCTTGAACAGCTTAAGGAGTGCCGCCTCTGTCCCCGTGCCTGCGGCAGGAACCGGGTCGCCGATGAGGCCGGCTTCTGTTGCACCGGTTCCCGGGCCAAGGTTGCCAGCTATTCTCCTCACTTTGGCGAGGAGGGCCCCCTGGTCGGAACGGGCGGTTCGGGAACCATCTTTTTTAGCAACTGCAACCTGGGCTGCGTCTTCTGTCAGAACTACGAGATATCCCACCTCGGTGAAGGGGTGGAGGTTGACAGCGGCCAACTGGCCGCGATCATGCTCAGCCTGGAGAAACAGGGCTGCCATAATATCAACTTCGTTACCCCCAGCCACCTGGTGCCCCAGATCCTGGCCAGCCTGGTTATTGCCGCTGAGCACGGCCTGTCGCTGCCCCTGGTTTACAACTCCGGCGGCTATGACTCGGTGGCTACCCTGCGGCTTCTGGACGGGGTCATTGATATCTACATGCCGGATTTCAAGTTCTGGGATCCAGCCACAGGCATGCGTTACACCAAGGCACCTGATTATCCGGACCGGGCCCGGGCCGCGATCAGGGAGATGCACCGCCAGGTGGGCGATCTGGTTATCGATGACCGGGGCCTGGCAGTGCAGGGGCTTCTGGTCAGGCACCTGGTCATGCCCGGCGGGCTTGACCAGACCGGGGCGATCCTTGGTTTCCTGGCCCGGGACATTTCAAAAAACACCTATGTCAATGTGATGGACCAGTACCGTCCCTGCGGCCGGGCCGATGAGTTCCCGCCCCTGGACCGGCGCACCAGCCGACAGGAGTATGAACAGGCCCTGGCCCTGGCCCGGGAGGCGGGCCTCATTCGGCTGGACCGCAGGGAGTGGTCCCGGATGCTGTACCAGCTGGCATCTGTTGATGGATGAGTGATCACCCGGGTCGAAGGGAGGGAGGGGAGTCAGGCCGGCATCACTGTTTCCGGGGAAGTGATCGGGCTGCCGTCGCCCTGCTCCCCGGTCGGCCGGGGCAGGCTGAAGACAAAGGTGGTCCCCGGGCCGGGCCGGTTCCTTACCCAGATCCGGCCCTGGTGATGTTCAACGATTCCCTTGCAGATTGCCAGGCCCAGACCGGTGCCCTTGGGCTTGCCGTCATCCCGGTCCTTGAGCTGGTGGAATTTTTCAAAGATCCGCTTCCGTTCCTCCGCCGGAATGCCGGGGCCGTTGTCAGTGACCTCCACCTGCACTGTTTCCCTCAACTCATACATCCGGACCAGCACCCGGCCCTTTTCCGGCGGGCAGAAATGGACCCCGTTGGAGACCAGGTTGATCACCACCTGCATGATCCGGTCCCGGTCCACCAGCATGGGCACCGGCCAGGGCGGCAGTTGTTTGTCGAGCCGGACCGATTTTTCTTGAAACAACTGGCTGGTGGCCAACAGGGCCTCTTCCACCACCCCGCGCAGGTCAGTGGACTCGGGATTCCATTCGACCCGGTTGGCCTCGAGCTTGGCCAGGTCCAGGATCCGGTTGATCAGCCGGGTGAGCCGTTCGCTCTCCTTGACGATGATCCCCAGGAATTTACCATGCTCCTCCGGAGAGATATCCGGGTTGTCCTGCAGGATTTCGGAAAAGGCCCGGATCGAGGTCAGCGGGGTCCGCAGTTCGTGGCTCACCGTGGAAACGAACTCGTTTTTCATCCGGTCCAGTTCCTTGAGCCGTTCGTTGGCTGCCTGGAGCTTGCGGGTGGCTGCCTCCAGTTCCCGGGATTTTTCCTCCAGCCGGTGACTGTATTCAATGACCTGGGAGGTCTCGTCAAGGATCTTCATCACCCCTTCCATGCTCAAGGCCTCGGCTTCACCCTGGATTACCGTGGAGACCATGATCCGGGCCGAGGCCGCGCCAATGGCGCCGGAGAGTAACCTTTCGGCAAACTCGATCAGGTTGGCGTCGGCCTGGACGTCGGCGGGCAGTTCAATGCCCCTGGTCCGGGCGTAGCCGGTAAAGGCCTTTTCCGCCCGGCCCCGGCCGATGAAGCGGGTCACCAGCCCCTTGAGATCAGCGACCATCGCGGTACCGCGATGGAGAAAGACGTCATCGCTGTCAATGTCCTGTTCAAAGATGTCGACGAACAGGGTTGCCTGGATCCGTTCGATGGTGTTCTGCCGGGTGAAGAGGGAGACTCCCACCAGCAGGCCGATGTTGGCGAGCATGCTCCAGAACACCGCATGGGTAATCGGATCGAA
Organism: Desulfobacterales bacterium; assembly: GCA_021647905.1. Lineage (NCBI taxonomy): Bacteria > Pseudomonadati > Thermodesulfobacteriota > Desulfobacteria > Desulfobacterales > Desulfobacterales bacterium. The sequence continues at coordinate 47,487 of JAKITW010000005.1, forward strand.
CATATCCAGGCCAAAGAGTGCATAGGGCCGCAGGGCCTGGATTGCCAGCGGGCCCTGTTCGAGAAAGGAGCCGGGCAGCCAGCCTGTTTTGGCAAATGCCGGCAGGAGCAGGGTATAGGCCCAGACGATGAAGCCGGCCATCAGCCCGGCAATGGCGCCCTGGCGGCTGGCGCCTTTCCAGTAGATGCCCGCCAGGATCGCCGGCGCGAACTGGGCCGCCGCCGCAAAAGAGACCAGGCCGATGGAGACCAGGGCATAGGACTCGCCGATCAACCGGACATAGAGGTAGCTCAAGAAGAGGATGGCAACGATGCTGCCCCGCCGGATGGCGAGCAACAGCCCGCTTAACTCCTTGCGCTGCTGCAGGGCCGGGGTGCGGAGCAGGATCGGCATCACCAGGTCGTTGCATACCATGGTGGACAAGGCCACCGTGGCCACGATCACCATCCCGGTTGCCGCGGAGAGGCCGCCGAGAAAGGCAAACAGGGCGAGAAGGTTCTGGCCCTCGGTAAGCGGCAGGATGAGCACGAATGTGTCCGGATCGATGCTGCCGTCGGGAAACAGCATCAGCCCGGCAAAGGAGATGGGCAGGACAAAGATGTTGATGGCCAGCAAGTAAAGGGGGAAGAGCCACATTGCTTTTTTGAGATGTTGTTCGTCGACGTTTTCCACCACCAGGACCTGGAACTGTCTGGGCAGGAAGAGGATCGCCATCATTGACAGAAAGGTGAGTGACAGCCAGTTGGCATAGCCGCCGGGCAGCGCTTCCAGTTGGAGCAGCTCTCCCAGTTTCGGGTATTGGGGAATCCAGCTGAACAGTTCGGCGGGTCCGTCGAACAGGAAGAAGGTGATGTAGATGCCCACCGCGGAAAAGGCGAGCAGTTTGACCAGGGACTCGAAGGCAATGGCCGCCACCATGCCCTCGTGCCGTTCGGTGGCATCGATGTGCCGGGTGCCGAAGAGAATGGAAAAAAGGGCCATGGCCAGACTTACCCAGAGCGCGGTATCCGACCACAGGGACAGGCCGGTGTGGGCCTGGGGAAACTGGACCGCCGGAAAGTGGAGCAGCACCTGGAAACTGGTGGACACCGCCTTGAGTTGCAGGGAGATATAGGGCATGATTCCGACCACGGCGATGATCGTGACCAGTCCGCCGATCCGGGTGGATTTGCCGTAGCGGGAGGCGATGAAGTCGGCGATCGAGGTGATCCGGTGTGCCTTGGAGATGCGGATGATCTTGCGGAGCACGAACCACCACAGGGCCGCCATCAGGGTGGGGCCGATGTAGATGGGGAGAAAACCGACCCCGGTGGAGGCGGCCCGGCCGACGCTGCCGTAGAAGGTCCAGGCGGTACAGTAAACCGCGATGGACAGGGTGTATACATAGGGGTTGCTGGTTACCGAGCGGCCGGCATCGGCCCGCTGGTCGGCAAAATAGGCAATGGCGAACAGCAGGCTCAGGTAACTGAACGCGATAAGGATGATGAGCCAGTCGGGCAGCATGTCAGGTCGGGTCCCTGGGATCGGAGGATTGGGCCTCGGCCGATGGAACGGGCCTGGTTTTTTTTCTTTTTTCCATTACCAGGGCCAGGACAAGGATAAAGAAGGCCCAGAACATAAAGAGATAAAGGAACAGGGTCGGCAGGCCGAAGCAGATGGACGGCCTGCTGAACAGGGCCAGGAGCGGATAATTGAACGCCAGGCAGCCCAGGATGAACAGGGCGATAAGCAGTTCTTTTTTAGGTTTGGGCGCGGGCATGGCGGAATGTTGTTTTTTTTATGGCGATGGCCGGGGGCCTGGCCGGTCCGCGATCCGGGTGCGGGTCTTTCAGAACATGGTCTGCTGTTTCCGCACCGCGATCATCTTGTCTGCCGCGGCCATCGCCTGGCCCAGGGTAAGGATGCCGCGCTGCTTCAGCAGGTCCAGCAGCCGGATGAATATCTCGGCAGTGACCGTGGCGTCACCCAGGGCGGTGTGGCGGAAGCGGACCTCCACCCCCAGGCGGTCGGCAATGGCATCCAGGTAATGGTCCCGGGTGTGGTCATGGAGAAAGACCGACAGCAGCAGGGTGTCGAGGATCGGGTTGGCGAACCGGACCCCGGCCGCGTCTTCCTTGAGTTGGATGAACTTCATGTCAAAGGCGGCATTGTGGGCCACCAGCACCGATTCGCCGACAAAGTTTTTGAACAGGGGCAGGATCTCGGTTATCAACGGCTGGTCCTTGATCATCTCGTCGGTGATGCCGTGGAAGCGCACCGAGCTTTTGGGGATCGTCCGGCCCGGGTTGACCATCCGGGTGAAGGTCTCGCCCTTGACGATCCGCTGGTTGACGATCCGGACCGCGCCCAGGGAGACGATCTCGTCGCCGGCCGAGGGCTCAAGCCCGGTGGTCTCGGTATCAAAAACCGTAAAGGTGCATTGGTTGAGCGGCCGATCAGCCAACTCTCCCAGGCCGCCGTGCATCTCGGCCAGGGAGAAATCGTAGAACTCCGGCCGGGCCGGCTGCGCTTGCTCTGTTGTTTGCCGCCACTGACGGGGCGAGATTGGCACCGGGATGCGCAAGGTGGCCCAGCCCTCCCGGCGATGGGACTGGCTCCAGAGATTGCTGCCGTGCCGGGCCAGGATGTCGGCCAGCTTAAGATCGCCGACACTGCCGGGCAGTGGTTGTTGCAGCCATTTATCGATCTCGGCCGGCAATACTGGTTTGCCGGGCCAGGCAAGGGCGAGGTAGACCCGCCGGTCGCCCAGCAGGGCCTCGGCGCTGAGCGAGGTGACCTGGCTGGACTCCTTTATCCGTTGGGCCAGGAAGGTCAGGACCAGCATCAGGGAATGGCTGTCGCCGCGGAACCAGAGCGGCATCCCGCTGCTGGCCAGTTCCGGTCCGCCGGTCTCCCGCAGCCGGCGGGAGACGAACTTGAAAAGATCCCCGGAGTTGATATCGGTTAAGGAGTTGTGGGTCGAGGTCAAGAGCCGGCAGTCGCGGACCAGTTTTTCAAAGCGGTCGGTCAACTCCGAGCTTTCCTGGGCAATGACGTTCTCAAAGGCGCTCCGCATGACCGGGGCCATGTCGGGAAAGGCGACCAGGTTCTCGGCCGCGGCCCGCAGGCTGGCCAGCGGTCCGCGCAGGGCCTCTATCGGCCCGCGGAGCGAGATGTCGGTCAGTCCGGGCGATTCGGTCTGCAAGGCTACCTCGTCAAAGGTGATTACAAAAACCGGCCCGGCCGCCGAGCGGCCGGGGATCAACTCCATCTGGCATTGCAGGAGCTTGGCGCCGTTGACAGTGGGACAGAGGAAACGGCCCTCAATGCCGGCGGCCGGCTGGGAGAGGTTGTCCCGCCGGTGCTGGAGAAGCATGCCCAGGGTATGTTCGATCGGTCCCCGGGCGCAGATCGCATAGAGGGAACGGCCGAGGCCGAGGGCCTCGTGATTGTCCAGCAGTCGTTGGGCCGCCGGGTTATAGAGCAGGATCCGGGCCTGGTGGTGGCAGACCACCACCCCTTCGTGGATCTCCCGGACCACTGCTTCCAGCCAGGCCTTCTGTTCCTCAACCCTGGTGGCCCCGGTTGCCAGGGCCTCGCCGACCTCGCGCCGGCTGTTGTGGAGCCGGTCGCCTAACCGGTGCAGGGCATCCGGCAGTTCATCGAGAAGGTTGAAGCCGGGGATTTCCAGCCGGTGGGTGGGGTTGGACTCGGTGATTATTCCCACCCCGCGGATTACGGCCCCAAGGGGCCGGAACAGGGCCTGGTCGAGCAGGATCCCGAATATCGCCATCGCGGTGATCAGCAACAGTACCGCCCCGCCCAGGTAGAAGGCCAGGGCAACCTCCTGTTGCGGGGAAAGGGCCGGAAAAAAAAAGCTCAGCCGCCAGAGCGCGCCGGCCGAGATCAGCAGCACGGCCAGGATGATTCCCGCCACCAGGCCCCAGAATTTTTTTCGGCTAGCCGGCATGGACAGGGACCGGAGATGTTTTTTGAGGGCATCGATGGAAGACGAGACAATACATAGGGATTACTTCTATTCCCCCTTGAGGAGCGCCTTGACCGTATCCAGCACCTCCTGGGTGCTGAAGGGCTTGGTGATGTAGGCGTCGGCGCCCAGGGCGAGTCCTTTTTCCTGCTCAATCGCCCGGCCCTTGGCGGTGAGCATGATTATCCGTATGTCCGCCAGGGCCGGGTCGGCGCGGATGGCCTGGCATACCTCATACCCGTCCAGCTTGGGCATCATTACATCGAGCAGGATCAGGTCGGGCCGGTTTTCTCTTACCGCCAGAAGCGTCTCCTCACCGTTGGTAGCGGTGCGCACCTTGTATCCTGCCTGGCGCATGAGAAAGTCCAGGGACAGGATGATGTTCGGAGCGTCGTCCACCACCAGAATACTGTGTGCCACGGGTCACCCCCCCCTTTTTTTAAGAAATGGTCGTTAATGCCCGGACAAAGAATCCGGGCGCCAACCGGCGGCATGTTGTCGAAAGGCCGCTGGCCAACGCCGGGAACAGGTCGCAGGGCGCGGAGTTTTCCGTTAAACTTATAAAATGGTAGCCGAAAGGACACGGTTATGCAAGGATATGGACATGAAGCGGCAAAGAGAAACAGCTATGCCACATTGTGGTATTTTTATCATGGGCATCGGTTGCCGGATCCGGCCGGAGGGGAACGGGGGCCGAAGATGGGGCCCCGGCGACCGTTGCTGGATTGCCGGGACGTTTTTCGAGCACAAAGCGGCAGACGCAGGTCATTGCGCTGATGCCGCGAATCGCTGGTGAGAAATGCGGGTCAAGGAATCGGTTCATAATCTGCTGCGCTGGAAGTTCAGGGGCCGGGCCGACCCGGCCGCGCCGGACGCGGATTTTTCCCGCCGGCAGGAGGCCCGGCGGTTGAGCGAAGAACGGTTCGCCGCTGCATTTAAGACCAGTCTCGACGCGGTTCAGATCAACCGGCTCGAGGATGATTGCTATGTGGACATCAATGAGGGGTTTACCGCGATAACCGGTTTCGGCCGGGCCGAGGTGATTGGCAAAACCAGCGCGGAGGTTGATATCTGGGGTGACGGGGAGACCCGGGCCCGGATAATTGATGCGCTTAAGCAGGAACGTTCGTTGATGAACATGGAGGTCCGGTTCCGGGGCCGTACCGGTGAACTGCGGACCGGCACGGTGTGTGCCATGGTGATGAACCTCCAGGGCACGCCCCATGTCCTTACCGTTATCCGGGATATCGATGTTCTCAAGAAAACCGAAGAGGCCCTTGCCGTCAGCGAGGCCAGGTTTCGTGAACTCTTCAACAATATGAGTAATGGGGTGGCGGTATTCAAGGCCCTGGAGGATGGCGACGATTTCGTGGTCGTTGATTTCAACCGGGCCGCGGAGCGGATCGAGGGGGTGTATCGGGACGAGGTGGTCGGCCGGAGCGTGTCAGCGGTTTTCACTGCGGCCGAGGAGCGCGGTCTGTCGGATGTGTTTCGCCGGGTGTGGCGCACCGGCGAGCCGGAACACCACCCGGTGGCGATCTTCCGGCACGGACGGCTGCGGACCTGGAAGGAGAACTACATCTACCGGCTCCCTTCCGGTGAGATCATCGATGTCTACGAGGATATCACCAAGCGGCGACAGGCCGAGGAGAAGCTGCTGGCCTACCAGGAGCAGTTGAAGGACCTGACCTCCGAGCTTTGCCTGACCGAGGAGCGTGAACGGCGGAGTATCGCCACCGATCTCCATGACCAGATCGGTCAGACCCTGTCGGTGATCAAGATGAAGCTCTTCGAGGTCCGGGAACGGTGTCTTGACCCTGATCTGGGCGGGCCCCTGGCCGAGGCCATGGAACTCCTGAAACAGGCCATTCGGGAGGCCCGTTCCCTGACCTTTGAGTTAAGCCCGCCGATGCTGTATGAACTGGGCCTGGAAGCGGCCCTGGAATGGCTGGGCGAGGTTTTTCAGGAACAGCACGGGATTAACTGTGTTGTCACCGTTGACCGGGAACCGAAGCCACTGGACGAGGACCTGCGGATCGTCCTGTTCCGCTCGGTGCGGGAACTGCTGGCCAATGTTCTCAAACATGCCCGGACCCGGTCCGTGGACCTGTCGGTGTACCGGCGGGAGGACCGGGTGGTGGTGGTTGTGGTTGACCGGGGCGTCGGCTTTGACCCCAATGAGATCAATGACCGGACCATTCGCCACCGCGGCTTCGGCCTGTTCAATATCCGGGAGCGGCTGGGCCGGCTCGGCGGCCGGCTCTCCCTTGAATCCGGGCCCGGCCGGGGAACCCGGGTCACGCTCAGCGCTCCCTTGAAAACCGAGTGGTAAGTGTTGCGACAGGCCTCTTTCCTGTAAATCGAATCCTGGCGGGAATTACAGCTCATGACTATCCGAATACTATTGGCCGATGACCACAAGATCATGCGGGCCGGTCTCTGCTCGCTGCTCGAAAAACAACCGGACATGGAGGTGGTCGCTGAGGCGGAAAATGGCCGCCGGGCCGTGCAGATGACCATTGAACATAAACCCGACGTGGTGATCATGGATGTGAGCATGCCCGAACTGAACGGGATTGAGGCCACCCGGCAGATTGTCGCCGCGGTCCCTGGAACCAGGATAATCGCCCTGTCCATGTATTCGGACAAGCGGTTCGTGGTCGGCATGCTCCAGGCCGGGGCCGCCGGGTTTCTTTTAAAGGACTGCGCCTCCCAGGATCTGGCCCGGGCGATCAACGCGGTGGCGAGCGGCAAGAACTATCTGAGCCCGGAAATCGCCGGGGTAATGATCGAGGACTATGTGCATCGTTTTGCCGTGGCCGATGCCACCACCCAGGTGTTGACCGCCCGCGAGCGGGAGGTGCTGCAGCTCATTGCCGAGGGCTGGGCCACCAGGGAGATCGCCGGCCGCTTGTACGTGAGCGTCAAAACCGTGGAGACCCATCGCCGCAAGATCATGAAAAAACTGGATATCCATTCCGTGGCCGACCTTACCAAGTACGCCATCCGGGAGGGGCTTACCTCGCTGGAGTCGTGATTGTTCTTGAGGCGAACCCAACCCCGTGCTCAGGGCCGGGTCAGTGCTGGTCGGCTCTGCTGGTAGTTGATATAGTTCTGAATGGCGAACAATCGAGTGACGAATAAAGGGCTGTAACGGGCCTTATCGAATCAGTTGTTTTTCATTTTTTTTGTTCGTAACTCGAATGTTCGATTGTTTGTCAATGTCCCCCTTCCCCCTTTCACATTTCACATTTCACATTTCACATTTCACATTCCCCCCCCTCAGCCGATCCTTTTTTGAATATCAGGGAAAGGAGCGGGCAATATAAGGATATGCCCTATAGCGCCCCTGGCCCCGGACAGGCATAATGCCATCATGCAGCATTGGCATTAATACCACAATGTGGTAGTTGACCGGGGTGGTTGGTTTCCTGCCGGTCTTTGGTTGCTGAAAGCGTTTTCTGCTTCGCGTTTTTAAATTCCCGCGGTTTCTTTTTTATTTTGGTTGGGGAATTTATTTTTTTTCTACTGTCAAGCAAAAGGCTGGACCCGGGCGGTGAGGAGGTGAAGAGGATGCGCCGGACGGCCGGGAGAAAGGGAGATCTGTTTCTTTAAAGAGTTGATCAAGCCTTAGCAAACAAGGAGGGGAATTTTGACAGCTGCAACCGTATGGCTATTTGTCTTTGTCGCCATGTACTGGGCCTACTGCATTTTCTGGGGCATCAAGGGCGCCAGGTCGGCAAAGACCGCTTCCGACTACTTTATCGCCGGCCGCCAGATTCCGATCTGGGTCTTTGTGCTGGCGGCAACGGCAACCAGCTTTTCCGGCTGGACATTCATGGGGCATCCGGGGCTTGTCTACCGTGACGGGTTCCAATATGCCTACGCATCATTTTATGCGATCACCATTCCGTTCACCGGGGTCATGTTTTTAAAGCGCCAGTGGATCCTGGGCAAGCGCTTCGGTTTCGTCACCCCGGGCGAGATGTTCGCCGAATACTTCAAGTCCGACGCCATGCGGATTCTCACCGTGGTCGTGGCCCTGGTCTTTTCGGTTCCGTATCTCGGGGTCCAGCTCCGCGCCTCGGGCTTTTTATTCAACATTCTCACCGACGGCCTGCTCGGGGTCGAAACCGGGATGTGGATGCTCTCCCTGGTGGTTATCATCTATGTGGCCTCCGGCGGGCTTCGCGCCGTGGCCTATGTTGACACCATGCAGTGTCTGCTGCTGGCCGGCGGTATCCTGGCCATCGGGATCATCACCCTGAACGCGGTCGGCGGCTGGAGCGCCCTGAATGAAGGGATTGCCCACCTTGCCGCGCTGGATACCAAGCGGACCCCGGACGGTTACAGTCATTACATCGCCATTCCCGGGGTGATCCAGTTTGTCAAGTCAGGCCCCAGCGCCGCGGGCGGTGCCTGGACCGGGATCATGTGCCTGACCTATATGTTCGCCCTGATGGGGATCCAGTCGGCCCCGGCCTTTTCGATGTGGTCCTTTTCCAACAAGAACCCGCGGCCCTTTGCACCGCAGCAGGTATGGGCCTCCTCTTTCGGAATCGGCTTCATCCTGATCATCTTCACCGCGATTCAGGGTCTGGGCGGACATCTGATCGGTGCTGACCCGGTCATGCTGGCCGCGGGCCAGGCCAAGGACCTGCTCGGAATCGGCGGCGACATCATGAAGACCCCGGGCAAGCAGGGGATGATCGTCCCGGCGCTCATTCATCTCATGTCCGTTTCCACCCCCTGGCTGGTCGGCCTGTTGGCGGTCTGTGCCCTGGCGGCCATGCAGTCCACCGGCGCGGCCTATATGTCCACTGCCGGCGGCATGCTGACCCGTGACCTGTACAAACGGTACATCAATCCCGAGGCAAGTCATGCAACCCAGAAACTGTTCGGCCGGATCGGGGTTGTGATCATCTGCGGCCTTGCCCTGGTGGTGGCCACCACCTCCCACGACGCCCTGGTGCTTCTGGGCGGTCTGGCCGTGGCCTACGGCTTCCAGATGTGGCCGGCCCTGATCGGGGCCTGCTGGTGGCCCTGGCTGACCAAGCGCGGGGTGACCGTCGGTCTGATCGCCGGGCTGATCGTGGTAACCTGCACCGAGACCATCGGTACCAAGTGGTTCGGGATTACCGCCTGGGGCCGCTGGCCCTGGACCATCCATTCCGCCGGCTGGGGCATCTTCTTCAACCTGGGCCTGGCCATTCTCGTCTCAGCGGTGACCCAGGATGAGAAGGATATGGAACATAAGATGACCTTTCACCAGTACCTCAAGGAAACCGCGGCCCTGCCTGCTTCCCTGCAGGGTCTGAAGCCGGTTGCCTGGGGCGCTACCCTGATCTGGTTCATGTTCGCCATCGGACCCGGCGCGGTCATCGGCAACACCATCTTCGGCAATCCCAACGACTCCGCCACCTGGATCTTCGGCATGCCCTCGATCTGGGCCTGGCAGATCATCTGGTGGGCCCTGGGCGTGGTGATGATGTGGTTCCTGGCCTATAAGATGAGGATGTCCACCATGCCGGAATCGGCTATCATCGCCCTGGTAGAGGATATCGGCGATACGAGCAAGGCCCGGCTGGACCTGGATAAACCCTAGACTCAACCCTCTCTCCTGCGGAACCCGTGATTCCCGAACATGCCTGGTTCGGGGTCCGGGTTCCGCAGGTTTTTTTTGGGGAGTGCGCATGTACTATTTACTGTGGTATGGAATTACATCGACTATCTTGGGAATTCTGTTGTTTTTCCCCACCCGGAAGTTTATCCTGACCCTTAACGTGAACCGACACCAGAGCAAGGTCGGCCGGGATATCAGCAGCGACGAACTGGCCCGCTTGCGGAAGAAGGTGACAATGATCAGCGTCTGTATCGCGGTGACCTTTGCCTTTGTCTACAACAAGGTGGTGATGTTCAAATATCTGGGAGGTCTGGCTGGCGGATGAATAGCAGGGGAAGGTTTGACGCCAAGGCTGTTTACGCCCTGCTGGTCCTGGCCGGGATCATCGGCATTGTCTTCTACTGGCGGGTCGGAGTCGAGGACATCCCGGGCGATTATAACGTCAAGAAGGGTAACTACCGGCTTGAGGACGGACTCTTTGAACAGGCGGTGTCCGAGTTTTCCCAGGCCCTTGACAAGAACCCCGATCATGTCCAGGCCCATCTCGGCCTGGCCATAACCTATATGCAGATGAACCGCCTGGATGATGCCCGGGCCGAATTCGACAAAACCATTGCCCTGGCGCCGGACCTTGCCGCGGCCTATGCCAACCTCGGCATCCTCTACGACCGGACCGGAAAATACCAGTTGGCCCTGGACAATTACCGGAAGGCCCTGGCCCTGGACCCGGAGATCCTGGAGGGGCCGGGCTGGCTGTGGCGGTTCATGCACAATGTCGAGGAAAGGCCGCCCACTGTTGCCGACCGGATCGTCTATCTGGAGGCTGAATTGAAAAAACCCCCTGAGGAGCGGGTGTTGCGGATTCAGGAACAGGATAAGCAACAACGGATGTACAAGGTGGATGATTGAAATCGTAAAGATATTTTAAGGAGTTTGACCCATGTCGACCAATGAAGAAATCGAGGTTTCCGAGGCCCAGATCGCCGTACACTGGCAGGAGGAGGTTTATTACTATCCTTCCGAGGAGTTCAAGGCCCAGGCCAATGTCAAGGACAGGTCGATATATGACCGGTTCAGCCTGGAGAATTTTCCCGAGTGTTTCAAGGAGTACGCTGATCTGCTTGACTGGGATGAGCCCTGGCACACCACCCTGGATACCAGCGACGCACCCTGCTGGAAATGGTTTGTCGGCGGCAGACTGAATGTCAGCTACAACTGTATCGACCGGCACCTGGCCAAGAACAAGAACAAGACCGCGATTCACTTCGTGCCTGACTCGGAAGAGGATCGGATCCAGCACATCACCTACCAGGAACTCTACATCAGAGTCAACGAAGTCGCGGCCCTGTTCAGGGATTTCTGCGGCCTCAAGGCCGGTGACCGGGTTACCATTCATCTGCCGATGACCCCTGAACTGCCGATCACCATGCTGGCCCTGGCCCGGCTCGGGGTTGTCCATTCGGTGGTGTTCGGCGGCTTTTCCCCCAGCGCCTGCGCCGACCGGGTCGTCGACTCCCAGAGCCGGCTGCTGATCACCATTGACGGCTACTACCGGGGCGGCAGGTTCATCGATCATAAGAAAAATGCCGACGAGGCGTACGAGACCAGCAAGCAGGAGGGGCATACCGTGGAGAAGGTGCTGGTCTGGAACCGGCATCCGAGCAAGTATTCCAGTGGCTCGCCGCTGGTCGAGGGCCGCGATTACTCGATGAACGAGGAACTCAAGAACTTTTCCCGTCACAAGGTCGAACCGGTATCAATGCCGGCCGAGGCGCCGCTGTTTCTGATGTATACCAGCGGCACCACCGGCAAGCCCAAGGGCTGCCAGCACTCCACCGGCGGTTATCTCGCCTATGTGGCCGGCACCTCCAAGTATATCCAGGATATCCATCCCGAGGATGTTTACTGGTGCATGGCCGACATCGGCTGGATCACCGGCCATTCCTACATTGTCTACGGTCCCCTGTCGCTCGGCGCCTCAACCGTGGTCTTTGAGGGGGTTCCCAATTATCCGGACGCGGGTCGCTGCTGGCGGATCGCCGAGGAACTGGATATCAACATCTTCCACACCGCTCCCACCGTGATCCGGGCCCTGCGCAAGATCGGTCCGGACGAGCCGGCCAAGTATAACTATAACTTCAAGCACATGACCACGGTGGGCGAACCCATCGAGCCGGCGGTCTGGAAGTGGTACTACGAGGTGATCGGCAAGGGCAAGGCAGTGATCGTCGATACCTGGTGGCAGACCGAAACCGGCGGTTTTCTCTGCACCACCCTGCCCGGGGTCAGCCCGATGAAGCCCGGCAGCGCCGGACCCGGCGCGCCCGGCATCCATCCGGTTATCCTGGATGAAGACGGCCACGAGATCCCGCCCGGCGCGGGCAAGGCCGGCAATATCTGCATCAGGAACCCCTGGCCGGGCCAGTTTCAGACCGTGTGGGGTGATCGCGATCGCTATGTGGACTCCTATTTTGGCCAGTATTGCAAGGACCGCAACAGCAAGGACTGGCGCGACTGGCCCTATCTGGCCGGCGACGCCGCGGTGGTGGCGGAGGACGGCTACTTCCGGATATTGGGCCGGATCGATGACGTGATCAATGTCTCCGGTCATCGGCTGGGCACCAAGGAGATCGAGTCCGCGGCCCTGACCGTGGCCGCGGTGGCCGAGGCCGCGGTGGTGCCGGTGGCCCACGAGATAAAGGGCAAGGAACCGGATCTCTACATCTCTCTGCAGCCCGGTTATGATGCCTCGCCCGAGCTGGCGGCCAAGATCTCCGAGGCCGTGTGCCGGGAGATCGGCAAGATTGCCCGGCCGCGCAAGGTGTGGCTGGTGCCCGACATGCCCAAGACCCGTTCCGGCAAGATCATGCGGCGGGTGCTCGGCGCCATCTCCAACCACAGCGACGTGGGTAACGTGATGACCCTGGCCAATCCGGAGATCGTTGACGAGATCAAGAAACTGGTCCAGGGAGAATGATTCCGGACAGGGCCTGGTGAATCTCCAGCAATAACCAACAGACCAGCGCAGGGTTTCCAGGCCGGGAACCCTGCGTTTTTTTTTGATAATCCTTTTTATCCGGAAAGATGAGCTTTCCGGTCAACCCCCAGGGTGGTCCGGATGAAGAAACGGGCGGTCATTGATCTGGAATCGCTGAAGCGGTTGCAGGAGACCAGGGAAAACCTGCAGCGGGTCGAGTCCCTTCCGTACAGTGAAGAGCTGGTGTCGGTGATGGACCCCGAGGTGTATACCTGCTCCGAGGACCGGGCCGTGAAGGCGGTGCTCAAGGAGATGGCCGGCCGCAATGTCTCCAGCGTCATTGTGGTTGACCATGCCGGCCTGCCCCGCGGGATTCTCACCGAGCGGGACGTGATGCAGCGGGTGGTGGCCGATGACGATGTCGATCCCGCGACCACCCCGGTCTCTGCGGTGATGACCCCGGAGCCGGTGACCCTGCGGCCCGGTAACACCATCTACCGGGCCCTGTCGGTCCTCACCGCCCGGCGGATCAAGCATCTGCCCCTGGTTGAGGGGGGCAAGGTCGTGGGGATCGTCACCCTGCGCCAGCTCCTCAAGTTGCGCTACCCCGAGCCCATGGTCATGATCGAGGCGATCCGGGCGGCGCAAGGCCCGGAGGCCCTCAAGGGCTTACGCAACCAGCTTGACCGGATGGTGGACGATCGCCTTCACTCGGGCCGCCGGGCCAGTGATATCGTGCTGATGATCTCGATGATCAACCGCGACATCCATCGCCGCGTCCTGGAGTTGGTCCTTGAGCGGTACGGCGACCCGCCGGCCCGGTTCTGTCTCTACGTCACCGGCAGTCACGGCCGCCTGGAAAATCTGCTCGGTCCGGACCAGGACCATGGCATGGTCATTGCCGACACCCCTGACAACCATCAGTATGACCAGTACTATGTTGATCTGAGCGAGGCCTTTTCCAGGGATCTTGCCATTGCCGGTTTCCCGCTCTGCCCGGGCTATGTGATGGCGATGAATCCCCTCTGGCGCAAGAGTCTGACCGAGTGGAAGCAGCAGATTCGCTACTGGATAGAGCGGCAGGTCCGCCAACTGGGGCGGTTTGCCACCGTGCTTTTTGATGCAGCCCCGCTGGCCGGGGATTTCGCCCTGTTCGAGCAGGTAAGGGATTTTGCCTTTGGCGAGCTGCAAAAACATTACGAGGTCCTGCGGGTCATGCTGGAGGAGGCGGGCAGCCACCGGGTGCCGCTGGGATTGCTCGGGGGGTTTATTACTGAAAAACGGGGCCGGCACCGGGGCGAGATCAACATCAAACGGAGCGGACTGCTCTTTGTGGTGGAGGCAATGCGGATGCTGGCCCTGCGCCACAACATTTGCGAGACCTCCACCCTGAAGCGGCTGGCCCGGCTGGTGGACGCCGGCCAGATCCATGCTGATGACGCTGAATATTTCGAGTCCGCCTATCATGTGCTTCTCCATCTCACCCTGTCCACCCAGATCGACAAGTTGCGGGACGGCCTGCCCCTGGACTGTTTTATTGATCCGAAACTGATCTCCCGGCGTGACCGGGAGATTCTCAAGGACGCCTTCAAGGCGATCGGTTCCCTGCAGGAACTGGTGGCCACCGAGTTCGGGGAACTGGTGCTGTAGACTTTTTGTACAAGTTCACCAGCACCTCATCTTCGCCCGTTTTGGCCTCCTCACATCCGCCAAGGATAGATTCGGAGCCCCAAGCGAACGAATCTAAGGCACTGGTGAACTCGTACGGGCTGAGTATCCCCCGCGGTTGTCGCCCTTGGTGAACTGTTACGACTTTTTTTGTCTGCGGCCCGGGTAAGATTACGCTTGACACCGCAAATTGCGGAAGGGTGTTATCCTGTCTCGCCCGGTTAGGAAGGCCGGCACGTTCGAGGTTTTGCGGAACCGGCTGGTGGCGATATTCTGCGAATACGTTAAGTTTTCCGTGCAGCATCCTTGACAGGGCAGACAACTTCGGCTATAAAACTTCTTTTTTGTTGCGGTGGGCCAAGGGCAAAATCGTAGCGGAACCATACAGGATAACGCAACATGCTTTTCATCAACATATCTGGAGGAACACGGTAGTGGCTAATCATAAATCAGCATTAAAACGGGTCCGGCAGAGTCAGTTGCGCCGGGAACGGAACAAGGCCAACCGGACCAGGGTAAAGAATGCCGTCAAGGCGGTGGATGCGGCGGTTGAGATCGATAAATCGGTTGAAAAGGCCCGGTCCTCGCTCAAGGCCGCGATTCCGGTGATCGCCGGAGTCGCCGCCAAGGGTACCTTTCATAAGAAAACCGCGGCCCGGAAGATCTCCCGGCTCACCAGACGGGTCAACAAGCTGGCCCGGTCCACGGAGTCGGCTGCCTGATAAAGCTGAGTTGAGCCGTACGCCGGCTCAAACGAAACTTATGCCCTTGCGGTATAATAATGGATTGTGACCCGGACCCGCATCGCGGATCAGACAGTCGATCGCTCTTGTCTGTTGCCCGGTCTCCGGCAATGGGATATCAGCCGGACCGTGTCTTTTCAAGGTTTGCGCAACTGTTGGTTCCCCAAAAAAAAGCCATTGGGCGGTTATCTGCCCAGGGCTTTTTTTTTGGGAAAAATTACAGGGTCAAGCGACTGGACCGGACCTGTCCAGAGCAATCCCGGCGGGTGATCCCCGACCGGACGGAATCGTCAAAGAGGGTGATTAATGCATAAGCCCGATCAAGACGCCTTTGCCCAGTTGGCCCGCACCTCGGGGCTGGTCCCGGTTTACCGGGAGATCGTTGCCGATCTGGACACCCCGCTCACCATCTTTGCCAAACTGGCGGCCCACCGGTCCCATGCCTTTCTTTTCGAGAGCCTGCAGGGCGGCGAGAAGTGGGGCCGTTATTCGTTCATCGGTTTTGATCCGATCATGACCGTGACCAGCCATGGCGACCGGCTCAATATCCGTTGGGGCGAATCAGAGACCGAACAACAGGGCAACCCGTTCGAGGTCCTGCAGGGTTTACTGGCCTCCTTTAACGCGGCTGACGATGAATCCCTGCCCCGTTTTTTCGGGGGACTGGTGGGATACCTGGGATACGACATGGTCCGCTTTGTCGAGGAGATGCCGAGCGTGAATCCTCCCCTGGACCTGCCGGACAGCTCCTTTATGGTGCCCCGCCTGGTGTTGATCCACGACAGCTTCAAGCAGAAGCTGATCATTGTCAACTGGGTGGTTATTCCGGAACAGGGCGATGCAGCGGTCCTGTATCAGGCGGCCCGGGAACGGATCGATCAACTGGCGGCCCGGCTCAGGGAACCGCTGCCAGCGGCGGCGGTCCTTTCGGGCAACGGCTCGACCGCGCACCGGTTCACCGCCAACATGGAGCAGCCGGCCTTTGAGCAGATGGTCCGCCGGGCCAAGGATTACATCATTGCCGGCGACATCATCCAGGTGGTGCTGTCGCAACGGTTTCACAGCCAGACCGATCTCCATCCCCTTACCCTTTACCGGGCCCTGCGGCATATCAATCCCAGCCCCTACCTCTTTTTTCTCAAGCTCGACGATGTGGTCCAGATCGGGTCGTCGCCCGAGATCCTGGTGCGGCTGGAGAACAATGATATTGAACTGCGACCGATTGCCGGCACCCGCCAGCGCGGCGAAACCCCGGCAGAGGACCTGGCCCTGGAACAGGAACTGCTCGCCGATCCCAAGGAGCGGGCCGAGCATTTGATGCTGGTGGACCTGGGCCGGAACGATGTCGGCCGGGTGGCGGAATTCGGCTCGGTGGAGGTCCGGGACCTGCTGCTGATCGAGCGCTACAGCCATGTGATGCATATCGTCTCCGGCGTGCACGGCAAACTCAGGCCCGAGTGCAATCAGTTCGACGTGCTGGCCGCCTGTTTTCCGGCCGGCACGGTCTCCGGGGCCCCCAAGATCAGGGCCATGGAGATCATCGAGGAGCTGGAGCCGGAACGGCGCGGCCCCTATGCCGGGTCGGTGGGTTATTTCGGCTTTTCCGGGAACATGGATTTCTGTATCACCATCCGCACCTTTGTCATGCAGGACCGGAATCTCTGGATCCAGGCCGGTGCCGGGATCGTGGCCGATTCGGTCCCGGAAAGGGAATATGAGGAAACCCTGAACAAGGCCCGCGGATTACGGCGTGCCGTGGAAATGGCTGAAAAAGGATTTTAGACCCTCTGAGCGAAAAATTTATAAAAGAGGTGGCGGTGGCGAAAAAGGTTGAACTAGAGACCACATCCCTACGAAATGTAGAGGGTCTTATCCAGCTTTCTTTGCAGGGTTAGACCCTCTGAGCGAAAAATTTATAAAAGAGGTGGCGGTGGCGAAAAAGGTTGAACTAGAGACCACATCCCTACGAAATGTAGAGGGTCTTATCCAGCTTTCTTTGCAGGGTTAGACCCTCTGAG
>JAKITW010000006.1 GCA_021647905.1 Desulfobacterales bacterium
CGCCCATTCTGGCCTGCTCGAATAGCACCAGTATGCTTCGCAGTCCCGAATGAACGAATCTAAGCCACTGGTAAACGCTTACGGGCATGAGTTTACCGTAAATCCGTACCCCCGGTGAACGGTTACATTTTGCATATAGGGACACAAGGCACTTAAGCGACCACCGGGTCCGGAGCCTGCTTCGGAAGTCTGCGTTGATTTGTCAGCGGCCTGTTCGCTTGCCGGGGTTGGGGTAATGACGCCGCGGCGTTGCTTATGCCCGGTGATCAATTACATGGATACCGGCCCGCACCGTTTGGCGTGGCGGGGATGTTATAGAAAGGAGCAGGTATGAGGAACATCATCACCCTGGGGTGTACGGTCTGTAAGAACCGGAATTACAGCACCACCAAGAATAAAAAAAATACGCCGCAAAAGCTTGAGTTTAAAAAGTATTGCCGGTTCTGTCGAAGTCATACCATGCATAAAGAGACCAAGTAGTGTCCGGCTGGAAGTTCTTTTTTCCGGCGGACGCCCTGCCGGGCGGCAAGGTGAGGTGGATTTCACCCTGGTCAACGGGTTGTCCCATCGTTACCTCAGGCTGATACCCCGGTTGCAGTTATCTGCCGGCACGGATTCAGGATATTTTCAGGTAGGCCAGTAGCTCTAATGGTAGAGCACCGGACTCCAAATCCGGGTGTTGGGGGTTCGAGTCCCTCCTGGCCTGCCACCTCAACCTGCTTTTCAGGTACAAGGCAGCAGGCGCACGGCATTGTGCGGTTGCGGCGGATTGATGGCGGCAAACAGTGATCAGGTAAAAATTACGGCAATCTACAGGCGGATGGGGGCGTGCCCCGGCTCCGCTGTTATTGATCGGTGGCCCCATTATTATGGCAGTGAAAAAGGGCGCTAAGTCCAAGAAAAGCGACAGGCCCCAGAAGAAAAAAGCCGTCCCCGAAGTGAAGACGACCACGCCCTCCCCCTATTCCATTGCCGGGATCAAGGGCTTCATCGGCGAAGTGCAGGGGGAGTTCCACAAGATCGCCTGGCCGGACAAAAAGGTGGTCATGGGGTCGACCGGGGTGGTTATCGTCCTGGTCATGCTTATTTCATTGTACCTCGGCGCGGTGGACCTGTTCGTCGGCAATATCGTCACCTCTATCTTGAAGTAACTGGCGGTCGGCGCGGCGTGATTACAAACCGGTCTTAAAGGATATCCGGCAAAGCTTATGGCGAGAAAATGGTACATAGTACATACCTACTCCGGGTTTGAAGAGAAGGTGAAGACCACCCTCCTGGAGAGGATCAGGGCCGCTGGCCAGGAGGTTCACTTCGGTGAGATCCTGGTACCCACCGAGCAGGTGCTGGAGATGATCAAAGGGACCAAGAAGACCACGGAAAGGAAGTTTTTTCCGGGTTATATCCTGGTCAACATGGATCTTAACAACGAAACCTGGCACACGGTCCGTTCCACCCCCAAGGTCACCGGGTTTGTGGGCAATGATCTCAACCCTCCTTCGTTGTCCGACGACGATGCGATGAAGATCATCGGCCGGATCAAGGATGGCGCCAAAAAACCAAAACCAAAGGTGGTGTACGAGGTCGGGGATCAGGTGCGGGTCATTGACGGGCCGTTTGCCAATTTCCAGGGAGTGGTCGATGAGGTCTTCCCTGATAAGGGTCGGGTTCGGGTGATGGTCAGTATTTTTGGCCGGTCAACTCCGGTGGAATTGGAGTTTGTCCAGGTATCCAACGACT
Source organism: Desulfobacterales bacterium (assembly GCA_021647905.1). Classification (NCBI taxonomy): domain Bacteria; kingdom Pseudomonadati; phylum Thermodesulfobacteriota; class Desulfobacteria; order Desulfobacterales; species Desulfobacterales bacterium. The sequence goes on from JAKITW010000006.1 coordinate 1,738, forward strand.
AACCAGCATGGCTGGACCATAATTTTTGGGCCGCAGCCACAACCAACAATGAAAATCTCCCCGGACAGCGAGCTTCGTCCGGCACGACTTTCATGTTAAAGAAAGCGGTCAGAGGAAAAAACGCGGTTTTTTTGCGTACGAGTTGATAGCGACTACGATCAGGAGATGATAGATGGCTAAGAAAATTACCGGATATATTAAACTGCAGATCCCGGCCGGAAAGGCGAATCCTTCTCCGCCGGTTGGCCCGGCTCTGGGCCAGCAAGGCGTTAACATCATGGAGTTCTGCAAGGCCTTTAATGCCAAGACCCAGGGCCAGGGCGATATGATTATTCCGGCGGTGATTACCGTGTATGCTGATCGCTCCTTTTCGTTTATTACCAAGACGCCGCCCGCCTCGGTGCTGCTCTTGAAGGCCGCCGGCCTGAAGAGCGGGTCGAGCAACCCCAAGGTTGAGCGGGTCGGCAAGGTCGGCAGGGCCAAGATCCGGGAGATCGCTGAACTGAAGATGCCGGATCTCAATGCCTATGATGTCGAGGGGGCGATGCGGATCATCGAGGGGACGGCCCGGAGTTGCGGCCTGACCGTTGTCGATGGCTAGTGGGACCGGACTTTGTTAAAAGAATCACGAACAGAAACAACTTGTTGTTTTTAATGAGAAATATTTCTTGGTGAACAAGAAAGCGTACCGGGTGTGGAGATAACCATGGCAAGGCGAGGAAAAAACTACAAGAAGGTTACTGCTGATATTGATACCTCCAGGCTCTATACCGTTGAGGAGGGGATTGACCAGGCTCTGCATTCCAGCTATGCCAAGTTTGACGAATCCGTTGATATCGCAATCAGGTTGGGGGTTGATCCCCGGCATGCCGATCAGATGGTGCGGAGCAGCGTGGTGCTTCCCAACGGCACCGGCCGGGAGATCCGGGTGCTGGTCTTTGCCAAGGGAGACAAGGAAAAAGAGGCACTGGAGGCCGGGGCTGATTATGCTGGCGGCGATGATCTGGTTGCCAAAATCCAGGGGGGATGGCTGGAGTTCGATCGCACGGTGGCCACCCCGGATATGATGGCCACCGTGGGTAAGATCGGCCGGATCCTCGGACCGCGCAACCTGATGCCCAACGCCAAGCTGGGCACCGTGACCTTTGACGTCGCCCGGGTGGTCGGTGAGATCAAGGCCGGTAAGGTTGATTTCAAGGTGGACAAGGCCGGGGTGGTGCATGCGATGCTGGGCAAGGTCTCCTTTGGCCGGGAGAAATTGCAGGAAAACATCCTGGCCTTTATCGATAAGATCGTTCAACTCAAACCATCCACCAGCAAAGGGATTTACATGCGCTCGGTCAGCCTGTCAACAACCATGGGCCCTGGGATCAAGATCGATCCCCTGGATGCACGGGCCCTGGTAAAGTAGGCTTTTTCCGTCTCGGCCCCGCACTCCGGAGCATTGGGGACTCCCGGGCGTTTTTCTTGGCGGTTTTTATTATAAACAGCAACTGGTTGCCCGCCAGCGGCCGAAGAGGAACCTCCGGCGGGCTTTTCAATAATTAAACAGTGTGTCGAAGACAGCGGGTACTTCGGGTTTAATCAGTGTGAACTGACCTGCCGAGACGGTTATTTAGGAAACGACATTGTTCCCTTCAGGGGGGGGGTCGTTTGGATTGTCCGGGTGTCCGGCAATCCTTAACAACGAATTTTTCTCGGCAACGGCAAGGAAAAATCCGGAACTGCTGGCGACTGGAACCGGGGGTGCTCTTCAACCCGCGGGGCCATGATGAATAAGGAGGATAATCTTGAATCGCGAGAAGAAGGCAGAGGTGGTTGCGGAACTTAAGGATAAGTTCGGCCGGGCCGGAATTGCCTTTGTTGTCGACTATCAAGGCCTGACCGTCCCGGTACTGGAAGAGTTGCGACGCGCCCTGCGCAACGGTGACGCCGAGTTCCGGGTAGCCAAGAATACCTTTTTGCGCCGCGCGGTGGAAGGAACCGACTACCAGGGGCTGCAGGAACACTTCAAGGGAACCACCGCCGTGGCGGTGTCCTCCGGTGACCCGGTGCAGCCGGCCAAGATCCTGGCCGAGTTTGCCAAGGATCATCCTGAGTTCTCGCTCCGCTCCGCAGTGCTGGACGGCAAGCTGCTCGGTCCGGAGGAGATCACCGCATTGTCCAGGCTGCCCGGCCGGGAGGCGCTCCTGGGTCAGCTGCTTTCGGTGATGAACGCTGTTCCCACCGGCCTGGTCCAGGTATTAAGCGGCGTACCGAGAACATTCATGTACGCATTGCAGGCAGTCAAGGACCAGAAAGAAGGCCCAACCAACTGAACAACAAGGTTTTAACTTTTTATAACGTCGCTAGGAGGATGGAAAAATGGCAGTAAGCAAAGATGATGTAATTGAGTTTATCTCTAATATGACCGTACTTGAGCTGTCCGAACTGATCAAGGAACTGGAAGAGAAGTTCGGGGTGTCCGCGGCCGCCCCGGTGGCCGTTGCCGCGGCGGGCGGCGCCCCTGCCGATGCCGCCGCTGCTGAGGAGAAGACCGAGTTCGACGCGGTCCTCACCGCAATCGGCGATCAGAAGATCAAGGTCATCAAGGAAGTCCGGGGGGTCACCTCCCTCGGTCTCAAGGAGGCCAAGGAACTGGTCGAGTCTGTTCCCCAGCCGGTCAAGGAAGGCGTGTCCAAGGAAGAGGCCGAGGAGATCAAGACCAAAATCGAGGCTGTCGGCGGCACTGTCGAGATCAAGTAGGCGGCCCCGGTTTTCACCTGCCTTCAAGCACGAGGAGCGAATCGATCCGTATCATAAGTGAGCGTAACTCGAATTCAGCCCAGCAATTGTCGGTAAGGTGATTTGGCGCTACGGGGCGTTCCCGCTCCGTAGCGTTGTTGCGTTTTGATGGGACTGTTTTTCCCGGCTGCCGGTTCTGTCTGCCTGGCCTGTTCCCTTCACCAGGTATTACACTGAAATTTAAAAAGATTTCTCAGCAACAGGTGGGACCGCCCAGCCTCCCCCCTTGAGCCCTGCTGAGAGGATTGTATTCCCCATTTACACTGTCTCCGGGCCTGACCGGGCACATATAGACGAGGGCATTGCTCAATGAAGACGATGAACAGAGTCAGAAAGGATTTCGCCAAGACCGGACCGATCATGGATACGCCGCATCTCATCTCGATGCAGCGCTTCTCCTATGAGAAATTTCTCCAGAAGGGGCTGGCCCCTGACCAGCGGGAAGACACCGGGCTGCAGGCCATCTTCAAGAGCATTTTCCCCATTTCCGATTTCAACGGCGTCTGTTTCCTTGAGTTTGTCCGCTATACCTTTGGCGAGCCCAAGTATACGGTGGAGGAGTGCGTTGAGCGGGGGATGACCTATGATGTGCCGATCAAGATCACGGTCCGGCTGGTCACCTATGACACTGATCCCGAGACCGGGGTGCAGAACATTCGCGACATCAAGGAGCAGGAGGTTTACCTGGGCAGCGTGCCCCTGATGACCCGGGACGGGGTCTTTGTGGTCAACGGCACCGAGCGGGTGATCGTCAGCCAGCTCCAGCGTTCGCCCGGTCTCTTTTATTCCCATGACAACGGCCGCACCCATGCCAGCGGCAAGCTCCTCTATTCGGCCCGGATTATCCCGGTGCGGGGGTCGTGGATCGACCTTGAGTTTGATATCAAGGATATTCTCTACGTGCGCATCGACCGGCGGCGCAAGTTTCCGGTAACCACCCTGCTCAGGGCCCTGGGATATTCACCCGAGGAACTGCTTCGCTATTTCTATAAGGTCGAAAAGCTGGTGGTCAAGCGCAAGAAGTTCAAGAAGGTCTTTGACCTGGAGCTGCTCCTCGGGCAACGCGCCACCCAGGACCTTATCCATCCGGAAACCGGCGATGTGCTGGTCAAAAAGGGGCGGAAGATCAGCAAGGCCGCCGGCAGGAAACTGGCCGGGGCCGGGATTGATCTGCTTGATGTCGAATTGGACGAACTGGTGGGTAAATTCGTGGCCCACGATGTCGTCGCCCCCGGGACCGGCGAGATGATCCTGCCCTGTAACGGCGAACTGACCGAAACAGTGCTCACCTCGATGCTGGACGCCAAGGTCAAGCAGTTCGAGGTCCTGTTCATTGACGGCGCCAATGTTACCGACGCCTTTCGCAAGACCCTGACCCTGGACAAGGTCACCACCACCGAGGAGGCGCTGCTGGAGATTTACCGGCGGCTCCGGCCCAGCAGCCCGCCGACCAAGGAGGTGGCCACCTCCTTTTTCAACAACCTGTTCTTCAATCCCGGCACCTATGATCTCTCCGAGGTGGGCCGTTTCAAGATCAACGCCAAGTTGAAGGTTGACACCGACATCGCGGTCCGCACCCTGACCAAGGATGATATCATGGAGGCGGTACGCTACCTGGTCCGGCTCAAGGATGAGCAGGGCAAGGTGGATGACATCGATCATCTCGGCAACCGGCGGGTCCGCACGGTGGGCGAACTGGTGGAGAACCAGTACCGGATCGGCCTGGTGCGGATGGAGCGGGCCATCCGGGAACGGATGACCCTCCAGGAAGTGGAAACCCTGATGCCCCATGACCTGATCAATCCCAAGCCGATCACCTCGGCGATCAAGGAATTTTTCGGGACCAGTCAGCTCTCCCAGTTCATGGATCAGACCAACCCGCTCTCCGAGGTTACCCATAAACGGCGGTTGAGCGCCCTCGGGCCCGGGGGACTCTCCAGGGAGCGCGCCGGTTTCGAGGTCCGGGACGTACACCCCACCCATTACGGCCGGATCTGCCCGGTGGAGACCCCGGAGGGGCCTAATATCGGCCTGATCGTCTCGTTGGCAGCCTATGCCCGGGTGAACCGGTTCGGGTTCATCGAGACCCCCTACCGGCTGGTCAAGGACCGCAAGGTTACCGATGAGATCGAGTATATCACCGCCCTTGAGGAACGGGACCATATCATTGCCCCGGCCAAGACCGAACTGGATGATAAGAAACAGATCGCCGAGGACAACCTCATTGTCCGGCAGGAAGGCGAGGTGATCATTGCCACCGGCGACCAGGTCACCATGATGGATGTGGCGCCCAACCAGCTGGTCAGCGTGGCCACGGCCCTGATCCCCTTTCTTGAGAACGATGACGCCAACCGCGCCCTGATGGGCTCGAACATGCAGCGGCAGGCCGTGCCCCTGCTGCGGACCACCTCGCCGCTGGTCGGTACCGGACTGGAGCGGGTGGTTGCCCGGGATTCAGCGGCCTGTCTCCTTGCCGCCGGCCCCGGGGTCATCGAGGGGGTGGATGCCAACCGGATCGTGGTCCACTATGACGAACCGGACACCGATGGCTGCAATACCGGGATCGCGGTATACCGGCTGAGCAAATTCAAGAAGTCGAACCAGAACACCTGCTTTACCCAGAAACCCCTGGTCCTGCCCGGGCAGCGGGTGAACAAGGGCGATGTCCTGGCTGACGGCCCTTCCTGCGAACTGGGCGAACTGGCCCTGGGCCGGAACGTGACCATCGCCTTCATGCCGTGGCGGGGCTATAATTTCGAGGATTCGATCCTGGTCAGCGAGCGGTTGATCAAGGAAGATGCCTATACCTCGGTCCATGTGGAGGTTTTTGAGACCATGGCCCGGGATACCAAACTCGGCCGTGAGGAGATCACCAGGGATATTCCCAATGTCGGCGAAGAGGCGCTCAAGAATCTTGACGAGAGCGGGATCGTCCGGGTCGGCGCCGAGGTCAAGCCCGGTGACACCCTGGTCGGCAAGGTGACTCCCAAGGGCGAGACCATGTTGTCGCCCGAGGAGAAGTTGCTGCGGGCGATCTTCGGCGACAAGGCCAGCGATGTCAAGGATTCTTCCCTCAGGGTGCCGCCCGGGGTCGAGGGAGTGGTGATCGATGCCAAGGTCTTTTCCCGCCGCGGGGTGGACAAGGACGAACGGTCGCTCCTGATCGAGGATTATGAGGTCGAGCGGCTGACCCGGGACATGAACGATGAACTCAACTGCATGAAAAAGGCCCTGCGCGACCGGTTGACCGAACTGCTGGTCAACAAGGTTTGCAAGGCGCCGCTGCTCGGCCCGGATGGCACGGTTGTCTTGGCCAAGGGCCGGAAGTTCACTGCCGCGGCCATTGAAAACGCTGATTTCTCCGCCCTGCGGGGGATCGATTTTTCGACCTGGAAGAGCCACCAGGAGGAGATGGAGCTGCTCTTTTCCCGCTACCGCGAGCAGGCCAAACAGGTGCGGGCCCGGTATGAAGGGATCATTGCCCGGCATCGCAAGGGTGACGATCTGCCTCCCGGGGTGATCCGGATGGTCAAGGTCTATATCGCGGTCAAGCGCAAACTGGCGGTGGGTGACAAGATGGCCGGCCGGCACGGCAACAAGGGGGTCGTCTCCCGGATCCTGCCGGAAGAGGATCTGCCCTTTTTCGCCGACGGCACCCCGGTGGATATTGTGCTTAATCCCCTGGGCGTTCCCTCCCGGATGAACGTCGGCCAGGTGCTGGAGGCCCACCTCGGCCTGGCGGCCAGGAAGCTGGGCGAACAGATCCAGCAATTTGCCGAAAAACATGAGCTGGCCGCGGTCAAGAAAAAGCTCAAGAAGGTCTATTCCGCCGGGGAATACAAGGCGCTCACCGCCGGACTCTCCGACGCTGAACTCCTTGCCCAGGCCCGCAAGATGGGTAACGGCCTTCATATGGCGACCCCGGTTTTCGACGGGGCCTCGGAGCAGGAGATCAGGAGCCTGCTGGTTGAGAGCGGGATGAGTGAGTCCGGCCAGGCCACCCTCTACGACGGCCTGACCGGCGACCCATTCGACCGGCCGGTGACCGTGGGGGTGATGTATATCCTCAAGCTTCACCACCTGGTGGACAACAAGATCCATGCCCGGTCCACCGGTCCCTACTCGCTGGTGACCCAGCAGCCCCTGGGCGGTAAGGCCCAGTTCGGCGGGCAGCGGCTGGGCGAGATGGAGGTCTGGGCCATGGAGGCCTACGGGGCCGCCTATACCCTGAAGGAGTTCCTGACCGTCAAGTCCGATGACGTGGAGGGACGGACCACCATGTATGAGAATATTGTCAAGGGCAAGAATTTCCTGGAGACCGGATTGCCCGAGTCGTTCCACGTTCTGATCAAGGAACTGCAGGGACTGTGTCTGGATGTCGAACTGCTGGATGAGTAACAGGGAACCCGGAACCCGGTCCTTCCGCCCTCTTCAGGGGGGCGGTCTTCAGCGCCCAAAAAATTTATAAAAAGGTGTAGCCGTGGAAGATCTTTTCAGCTTTTTTGCCAAAGCCAAGGCGCCTGTTAATTTTAAATCCGTAAAAATATCCCTGGCCTCGCCCGGCAAAATCCGGGACTGGTCGCACGGGGAGGTCAAGAAGCCGGAGACCATCAATTACCGGACCTTCAAGCCGGAACGGGACGGACTCTTCTGTGCCAAGATATTCGGTCCGGTCAAGGACTATGAGTGCAACTGCGGCAAGTACAAGCGGATGAAACACCGCGGCGTGGTCTGCGAGAAATGCGGGGTCGAGGTCATCCAGTCCAAGGTCAGGCGGGAACGTCTCGGTCATATCAAGCTGGCCGCGCCGGTGGCCCACATCTGGTTCCTGAAGAGTCTGCCCAGTAAAATCGGCAGCCTGCTCGACATGACCTTGAAGGAGTTGGAGCGGGTCCTGTACTTTGAATCCTATGTGGTGGTCTCCTCCGAGGAGCCCTCCCTGCCGCCGGCAACCCTGTTGAACGAGGACGGCTACCGCCAGGCGGTGGAAGAATTCCCGGGCAAGTTTGTCGCCGGGATCGGGGCCGAGGCGATTCGCGAACTGCTCAAGGGCCTTGATCTCCATGCCCTGTCCGCCTCGATCCGGGAGGAGATGCGGACCACCACCTCGGAGACCAAACGGAGCCGGCTGGGCAAGCGGCTGATCGTGGTGGAGGCCTTCCGCGACTCCGGCAACCGCCCGGAATGGATGATCCTGGAGGTGATCCCGGTGCTGCCGCCGGACCTGCGGCCGCTGGTGCCCCTGGAGGGCGGCCGTTTCGCCACCTCGGACCTGAACGATCTCTACCGGCGGGTGATCAACCGCAACAACCGTTTGAAAAGGCTCCTGGAACTTGACGCCCCGGACATCATCATCCGCAACGAAAAACGGATGCTGCAGGAGGCGGTGGACGTCCTGTTTGATAACGGCCGCCGGGGCCGGTTGATCACCGGGCCCAATAAACGGCCGCTCAAGTCCTTCAGCGATATGCTCAAGGGCAAACAGGGACGTTTCCGCCAGAACCTGCTCGGTAAGCGGGTGGACTACTCCGGCCGTTCGGTCATCGTTGCCGGCCCGCATCTGCGCCTGCACCAGTGCGGGATTCCCAAGAAGATGGCCCTGGAGCTGTTCAAGCCCTTTATCTACAGCAAGCTGGAGGGTCTGGGATATGTGACCACCATCAAGAGCGCCCGCAAGATGGTGGAAAAGGCGACCAAGGAGGTCTGGGACGTGCTCGAGGAGGTGGTGACCGAATATCCGGTGATCCTGAACCGTGCTCCCACCCTGCACCGTCTCGGCATGCAGGCCTTTGAAGCGGTGCTTATCGAGGGCAAGGCCATCCAGCTTCACCCCCTGGTCTGCATGGCCTTTAACGCCGACTTTGACGGCGATCAGATGGCGGTCCATGTCCCCCTGTCCGTGGAGGCGCAGACCGAGGCCCGGGTGTTGATGATGTCCACCAACAACATCCTTTCCCCGGCCAACGGGAGCCCGGTGATCATTCCCACCCAGGACGTGGTCCTGGGCATCTACTACATGACCCGGGACCGGATGCTGGCCAAGGGCGAGGGCAAGATCTTTTCTTCTCCTGATGAGGCCCGGATTGCCTACGACCACGGGGTGTGTGAACTGCACGCCAAGGTCAAGGTTCGTTTCAACGGCAAACTGGTCGATACCACCATCGGCCGGACCCTGCTCAACGATCTGCTGCCCGCCAAGGTGCCGTTCAGCGTGATCAACAAGGTGATGAACAAGCGCGAACTGGCCTGGCTGATCGACTATACCTATCGGAACGCCGGCACCAAGGAGACCGTTATCCTGGCCGACCGGTTGAAGGATATGGGTTTTGAATACGCCACCCGGGCCGGGATTTCGGTCTGTGTCAACGATATGATTATCCCGGTCAAAAAAGAGGAGATTCTCGCTGAGGCTGAAAACGAGGTCCTGGATGTTGAGCGGCAGTACACCGACGGGCTGATCACCGTGGGCGAGAAGTACAACAAGGTGGTTGACGTCTGGTCCAAGGCGACCGAGGAAGTGGCCAAGGAGATGATGGCCGAGATGAGCGTCGAGTTTCAGCGGGACCGGGACAATAAGAGGGTCGAGGTCCCCAGTTTCAACCCGATCTTTATCATGGCCGATTCCGGGGCCCGGGGCAGCAAGGACCAGATCCGGCAGCTGGCCGGAATGCGTGGCCTGATGGCCAAGCCGTCCGGGGCGATCATCGAGTCGCCGATCAAGGCCAACTTCCGTGAAGGGCTGGGGGTGCTCGAGTATTTCATCTCCACCCACGGTGCCCGCAAGGGTCTGGCCGATACCGCGCTGAAGACCGCCAACTCCGGCTACCTGACCCGGCGGCTGGTGGATGTGGCCCAGGACTCCACCATCGTGGCCCGGGACTGTGACACCCTGGACGGGATCATGGCCGAGCCGTTGATGGAGGGCGGCGAGGTTATCCAGCGGGTCGGCGACCGGATCCTCGGCCGGGTGGCCCTGGAGGACGTGATCGATCCCTTTACCGGCGAGGTCCTGGTGGAGGCCAATCAACAGATCACCGAAGACCGGGTCGATGCCATCGAGGCCGCTGGCATCGACCGGGTGCTGATCCGCTCGGTACTCACCTGCCGGGCCAAGCGCGGGGTCTGCGCCATGTGCTACGGCCGCGATCTCGGCCGCGGCCATATGGTCAATACCGGCGAGGCGGTGGGGATCATCGCGGCCCAGTCCATCGGTGAGCCGGGCACCCAGCTCACCATGCGGACATTCCATATCGGCGGTACTGCCAGCCGGCGGGTCGAACAGGCCGAGATTCGCACCCAGCACGGCGGGGTGGTCAAGCTGCAGCGGATCCATCACGTGACCAACTCCAGCGGCCGGATGGTGGTGATGAACCGCAACGGCGAGATCACCATCCTCGGCGCCGAGGGCAGGGAGCGGGAGCGGTACCCGGTTAACTACGGGGCTCAGTTGCTGGTCAAGGATGGCGATACCGTGGAGCCGGGCACCATCCTTGCCGACTGGGACCCCTACACCATTCCGATCATCTGTGAGGTGGGCGGGACCATCAAGTACGGCGATATCATCGAGGGGGTGACCATGCAGGAGCGGGTCGACCCGGTTACCGGCAAGGCCAGCAAGGTGATCATCCAGTCCCGGACCAGCGCTGACATGAATCCGCGGATTACGATCAAGGACAAGCGCGGCCGGACCCTGAAACTGCCCAACGGCACCACCCCGGCCCGGTATTCCCTGCCGGTTGGTTCGATTATCTCGGTGATTGAGGGCGCGGCCGTGGAGCCGGGCTCGATCGTCGGCAAGATTCCGCGGGAGACCACCAAGACCAAGGATATTACCGGTGGTCTGCCCCGGGTCGCCGAGCTGTTCGAGGTGCGCAAGCCCAAGGAGCATGCGGTGATCTCCGAGATCGACGGCCGGGTCTCGTTCGGCAAGGACCTCAAGGGCAAGAAGCGGGTGGTGATCACCCCGGAAGTGGGCGATGCCAAGGAGTACCTGGTGCCCAAGGCCAAGCATGTCAGCGTGCACGAGGGCGACTATGTCAAGGCCGGCGAACCGCTGATGGACGGATCCCCCATTCCCAACGATATTCTCCGGGTCCTCGGGGTCAAGGAACTGGCCCGGTTCCTGGTCAACGAGATCCAGGAGGTCTACCGGCTCCAGGGGGTCAAGATCAATGACAAGCATATCGAGGTCATTGTCCGTCAGATGCTGCGGCGGGTCCGGATTACCGGGGTGGGTGATTCGAGTTTCATGCTCGGCGAACAGGTGGAGTGGTGGCGTTTTGAAGAGGAGAACGAGAAGATGTTCGCTGCCGGCAAGCAGCCGGCCGTGGCCGAGCCGCTGTTGCTCGGGGTGACCAAGGCCTCCCTGAGCACCGACAGTTTCATCTCGGCGGCCTCGTTCCAGGAGACCACCAAGGTGTTGACCAACGCCGCCATGGCCAGCCGGATCGATCATCTGCACGGGCTCAAGGAAAACGTGATCATGGGCCGGCTGATTCCGTCCGGCACCGGGCTGCCGCGCTACCGGATCGATGTCTAGAAATGGAATTGCCGCCAAGAATATTCTTGACAAGGACAGGTGTTTCGACTAATTAATTCTCTCTTTGTGGCAGCAGTGCCGGCAACAGGAATTGACCCATACTGAAGTTAACCGACAGGAGTTTTTATTAATGCCTACTATCAACCAGTTGATCCGGCAGGGACGCAAGAAGGTGGTCAAACGGACCAACACCCCGGCCTTGAAGGGATCGCCCCAGAAACGCGGGGTGTGCGTCAGGGTCTACACCACCACCCCCAAGAAGCCCAACTCGGCGCTGCGCAAGGTGGCCAGGGTGCGGCTTACCAACGGGATGGAGGTGACCTCCTATATCCCGGGTATCGGACATAACCTGCAGGAGCACTCGGTGGTGTTGATCAGGGGCGGCCGGGTCAAGGATCTGCCCGGGGTCCGCTATCATATCATCCGCGGCACCCTGGACGCCCTGGGGGTCTCGGAGCGGCGGCAGGGTCGTTCCAAGTACGGCGCCAAGCGGCCCAAGTAGGCATTCATGCGGGTTTGTTCCGTTGCCGTCGGCCCGGCCCGATGAAGTTATAACAACCGGAAACAGCCACGGAAGGAAGTCAACAACTTACAATGTGATACACGTTGGTCTCGGATCTTGTTGCGAGGCCGGCCATGTGGTCCAGCCATGCTGGTTCAGTGAGGAGGTTTGAGATAGATGCCAAGGCGGAAAGTAGTTGAAAAACGGCCGAGTGTTCCTGATCCCCGTTATAACAGCGTGCTGGTGACCAAGTTCACCAACGGGATCATGGAGCGGGGCAAGAAGAGCGTGGCCCAGAATATTTTCTACGGCGCCATGGATATTCTGGCCGAGCGGGTGACCGACCAGGAGCCGATGGCTGTTTTCGACAAGGCCATGGAGCGGGTCCGGCCCAAGGTGGAGGTCAAGTCCCGCCGGGTCGGCGGCGCCACCTACCAGGTGCCCATCGAGGTCCGGCCGGAACGGCGCAATGCCCTGGCGATTCGCTGGATCATCGGTTTTGCCAAGAATCGCTCCGGCCGGTCGATGTCGGCCAAGCTGGCCGCGGAACTGCTGGACGCCTATAATAACCGGGGCGGCTCGGTAAAGAAACGTGAGGATACGCACCGGATGGCCGAGGCCAACAAGGCCTTTGCCCATTACCGCTGGTAATACTTTTTCAAAGGTGCCGGGTTCGTTTTTCTTTGGTTGACAAACCGATCCGGGCAGGGTAAACAGTGCCCTTCTTTTCCAAGGGGTGGTCCCGGAGCGGGCGAAGATCACAGGATGCTGGAGCGGATTCAGACAAACCGAATACATTTGCTTAAGGAACAGATCCGTGGCCGCCAATGCTCCACTTGCCAAGGTACGCAATATAGGCATAATGGCCCATATCGATGCCGGCAAGACGACCACCACCGAGAGGATACTGTTCTATACCGGCCGTTCCCATAAGTTGGGCGAGGTCCATGACGGCACGGCGGTCATGGACTGGATGGAGCAGGAGCAGGAGCGGGGGATCACCATCACCTCCGCCGCCACCACCTGCTTCTGGCGCGACCATAAGATTAATATAATCGACACCCCGGGGCATGTTGATTTCACCGTTGAGGTGGAACGCTGTCTCCGGGTTCTGGACGGCGCGGTTGCCGTCTTTTGTGCGGTTGGCGGGGTTGAGCCCCAGTCCGAGACCGTCTGGCGACAGGCTGATCATTATCGCATCCCGCGGCTGGCCTTTGTCAATAAAATGGACCGCATCGGCGCTGATTACCAGCGCTGTATCGAGATGATGCGGGACCGGCTCGGCGCCAACCCCTTGCCCGTACAGATACCGGTGGGCAGGGAAAGCGATTTCCAGGGTGTTATCGATCTCATCAACGAGAAGTTGCTGCTCTTTGATGAGTCCACCCAGGGTTTGAAGGTGACGGAACACGAGATTCCGGACGAGTTCAAGGAAGAATCTGCGGCCGCCCGTATGACGCTCCTCGAGAAGTTGGCCGACTTCGATGAGGGGGTCATGGAAAAATATCTGGAAGAACAACCAGTCGCTCCCGCCGAGTTGGTCGAGGCGGTGCGGAATGCGACCCTCGGGCTACATGTGGTTCCGGTACTTTGCGGCAGCGCTTTTAAGAATAAGGGCGTACAGCCGCTCCTGGACGCGGTGATCGCCTATCTGCCGTCGCCGCTTGATGTCCCCCCGGTCGAGGGGATCAACGCCAGGGGCGGGGTGGAGACGCGCCGGACCAGTGACACCGAGAAGTTATGCGCCCTGGCCTTTAAGTTGATGACCGACCCGTTTGTCGGCAACCTGGCCTTTGTCCGGATTTATTCCGGGGTACTCAAGGTTGGCGGCAAGGTTTACAACACCGCCAAGGAGAAGCAGGAAAAGATCGGCCGGATCGTCAAGCTGCACGCCAACAAACGGGAAGAGGCGGCCGAGGTCCGGGCCGGCGACATCGCCGCACTGGTCGGACTCAAGTTTACCACCACCGGCGATACCCTGACCGAACCGGGTGATACGCTGCACCTCGAGACCATCGAGTTTCCCGATCCGGTGATTGGTATTGCCATCGAGCCGAAGAGCAAGGCCGACGAGGAGCGGCTCCGGGAGAGCCTGGACAAGATTGCCAGGGAAGATCCCTCGTTCCTGGTAAGGGTGGACGAGGATACCGGCCAGACGATCATCTCGGGGATGGGCGAACTCCACCTGGAGATCATTGTCGACCGGCTGGTGCGGGAGTTCAAGGTGTCCGCCAATATCGGCAAGCCCCAGGTGGCCTACAAGGAAACGATCACCGCCACGGCCCGGGGCGAGGGTCTCTTTGACCACCATGTCGCCGGCAGGAATCAGTACGGCCGGGTGGTGCTGGAGGTTGAGCCGCTTGAGCGGGGCCGGGGGTTTGTGTTTGAAAACCGGGTGGCCGAGGAGATGGTTCCCGGCCGATTTATCAATGCCGTTAAAAATGGCGTTGAGGGGGGGCTGGATTCCGGCGCCCTGATCGGTTTCCCCCTGGTCGATATCAAGGTGAGCCTGGTGGGCGGTTCCTGTCACGACGACGAATCCACTGAGATGGCCTTTGGGGTGGCCGCCACCATGGCCCTGCGCCAGGCGGCTGCCGGGGCCGCTCCGGTCCTGCTCGAGCCGATAATGGACCTGGAGATCCTTGTCCCGGAGGAGTACATGGGCGAGGTGATGAACGACCTGCACGGCAAGCGGGCCAAGGTGCTGGGAGTGGACAGCCGGCAGGCCTACCAGGTGATAACGGCCCATGCCCCGCTGTCGGAAATGTTCGGGTATTCGACTGATCTCCGGTCGGCGACCCAGGGCCGGGCGACCTTTACCATGCAGTTTGTTGTCTACGATATAGTCCCCGCGGCCAAGGCCGGGGCAATCATACATCGAATCAGAGGGTATTGATTGAAGTATAACCAACCCTGATCATAAGAACATAGTGAGGATGAAAGATGGCAAAGGAAAAATTCGAGCGGACGAAACCGCATGTAAACGTAGGCACGATCGGCCACATCGACCATGGCAAGACCACGTTGACCGCGGCGATCACCCGGGTGCTGGCGACCAAGGGTCAGGCAAGCTTTGTTGATTTCAGCGAGATCGACAAGGCGCCGGAAGAGAAGGAGCGGGGAATCACCATTGCCACGGCCCATGTGGAGTATGAGACTGATAAGCGTCATTACGCCCATGTGGACTGCCCTGGTCATGCCGACTATATCAAGAACATGATCACCGGCGCGGCGCAGATGGATGGGGCGATCCTGGTTGTGGGGGCGGACGACGGTCCGATGCCGCAGACCCGGGAGCATATCCTGCTTGCCCGCCAGGTGGGGGTGCCGGCGATCGTGGTATTTCTGAACAAGACCGACATGGTGGATGATCCGGAGCTGATCGAGCTGGTGGACATGGAGCTGCGCGAGCTGCTCGACAAGTACGAGTTTCCTGGCGACGACACCCCGATCATCCCGGGCAGCGCATTAAAGGCCCTGGAGAATCCAGAGGACGAGTCCGCCACCAAGTGCATCTGGGAATTGATGGATGCGGTTGACACCTTTATTCCGGAGCCCAAGCGGGACATAGACAAGCCGTTTCTGATGCCGGTGGAGGACGTGTTTTCGATTTCCGGCCGCGGCACGGTGGCCACCGGGCGGGTTGAGCGGGGGGTGATCAAGGTGGGCGAGGAGGTTGAGATCGTCGGTATCCGGGAGACCCGCAAGACCACGGTGACCGGTGTGGAGATGTTCCGCAAGCTTCTGGACGAGGGCCGGGCCGGAGACAACATCGGCGCGCTTCTGCGCGGGATCAAGCGGGAGGAGATCGAGCGCGGCCAGGTATTGGCCAAGCCGGGGAGTATCACCCCGCATACCAAGTTCAAGGCCGAGTGCTACATCCTGAACAAGGAAGAGGGCGGCCGTCACACCCCGTTTTTCAACGGCTACCGTCCCCAGTTTTATTTCCGGACCACGGACGTGACCGGAATAGTGACCCTTCCCGAGGGAGTGGAGATGGTAATGCCGGGTGACAACGTGTCCATTGAGGGGACGCTGATCACCCCGATTGCAATGGAAAAGGAATTGCGTTTTGCGATCCGCGAGGGCGGCCGGACGGTCGGCGCCGGCGTAATCAGTGAAATTATTGAATAGGTAGATAGATATCATGGTTACCACTGACAAGATTCGCATCAAGATGAAGGCCTATGATCATAAATTGCTGGATCTGTCCACCAAGGAGATCGTAGAGACGGCGAAACGTACCGGCGCCACGGTTGCCGGTCCGATTCCCTTGCCGACCGTTATCAATAAATACTGCGTCCTCCGGTCGCCCCATGTTGATAAAAAGTCGCGCGAGCAGTTCGAGATGCGGACCCACCGGCGGCTGCTCGATATCCTTGAGCCGACCCAGCAGACCATTGACTCGCTGATGAAGCTTGAATTGTCCGCCGGGGTGGACGTGGAAATCAAATTGCCGTAGGGTGGCGCGGCCGCGGCGCCGGACCGGCGCGTTGACCGCGGACCATGTTTAACGCGGCAAGAGTGGATTAAAAAAAACAACGGGTGGCACATATGCCGAACACAAAAGGAATATTGGGGAAGAAACTGGGGATGACCCGGGTGTACTCCGAGGAGGGTCGCTCGATCCCGGTGACGGTGGTCGAGGCCGGTCCCTGTGTCGTTCTCCAGAAAAAGACCCAGGACAAGGATGGGTATAATGCCATCCAGCTTGGCTTTCAGTCCAAGAAGGATGCGCGGCTGACCAGGCCCGCGGCCGGCCATTGCAAGGCCGCCGGCAAGGGCGGTTTTTATCATATCAAGGAATTCAAGGTTGTTGATCCCGAGAACTACGAGGTCGGCCAGGAGATCATGCTGGCCGATGTTTTCAAGGTCGGTGAGCTGGTGGATGTCAGCGCGGTGGCCAAGGGGCGTGGATTCCAGGGGGTGATCAAGCGTCATGGATTCAAGGGCGGCGGGGCCACCCATGGTTCCATGTTTCATCGCCGGCCCGGGTCCATCGGCTGCAGTGCCTGGCCGAGCCGGGTTGTCAAGGGCAAGAAGATGCCCGGCCACATGGGCGTCAATCTGGTGACCAAGAAGAATTTGACCATTATTGATATCCGGCCGGAAGATAATGTTCTGCTGCTCAAGGGGGCTGTGCCCGGGGCAAAGCAAGGCGTACTGCGGATCTACTCCAAGTAGATCCGGGCTTAAGTGTCGTAAGGGTGCAACCTGAGGAGATCTTGAAAAATGGCAGTTACATCGGTTTATAACATCGACAACGACAAGGTCGGTGAAATTGAATTGAACGATTCCCTGTTCATGGTACCGGTAAAGAACCACATCCTGCACGAGGTGGTGCGGATGCAGCGGGCCAACCGGAGGGCCGGGACGGCCAGCACCAAGACCAGGGCCGAGGTCCGGGGCGGCGGGGCCAAGCCCTGGCGCCAGAAAGGCACCGGCCGGGCCCGGGCCGGCACCCGCAACTCCCCGTTGTGGCGCGGCGGCGGCGCCGTGTTCGGGCCCAAGCCCCGTGATTACAGCTACCGGCCTCCCAAGAAGGTGCGGCGGCTCGGTCTCAGGATGGCCTTGAGCGCCAGATTCTCCGAGGAGAATCTGCTGGTGCTGGATGATTTTCAACTGGACGGGATCAAGACCAAGGGGTTTGTCAAGGTGATGGAGACCCTGAACATCTCCAACGGCCTGATTGTTATTCCCGGGAGCAATGAGAACCTGGAGAAGTCGTCGCGAAACGTGTACGGATTCAAGGTCATTCCGGTGGCTGGCTTGAATGTCTATGACATTCTCCATCATCACCGGCTGGTGCTGCTGAAGCCCAGTATTGATCAACTGGAAGAGAGGTTGTTGTCATGAGTCATTTGTTCGGTGTTCTCAAGGGACCGTGTCTTACCGAAAAGAGCGATCAGCTCCTGGAAGGCCCGGGACAGGTGGTGTTCAAGGTCAGCCCTTCCGCAAACAAGATCGAGATCAAGCAGGCGGTGGAGCGGAACTTCAATGTCAAGGTCGCCGGGGTGAGAACCGCCAGGGTCCGGGGCAAGAAGAAACGGGTCGGCCGCTACTCCGGGGTTACCGCGGAATGGAAAAAGGCCTTTGTCACCTTGGCGGAAGGCGAAATCAATTTCCTGGAAGACCTGTAAGCGGAACGGCCCGGACCACCCTGTCGTGCATCCGGGGCAACGACTCCACAGGTAGAATCAACATATCAGCGCTTGAATAGAATCGGGGTTGCAAATGGCTATTAAGACCTATAATCCGACATCACCCGGTAAAAGAAACCACGTGTCAACGGTTTCACCGGAGTTGTCCAAGAAAAAACCGGAAAAGAGCCTGACTGCGTCGCTCAGCAAGAGCGGCGGCAGAAACAACTACGGCCGGATAACCGCGCGCCACATCGGCGGCGGCCACAAACGGAAATACCGGATTATCGACTTCAAGCGGAACAAGGTCGGTATTCCGGCCCGGGTGGCCGCCATTGAGTACGATCCGAACCGGTCGGCCAATATCGCCCTGCTCCATTATGCCGACGGTGAAAAGAGCTATATCCTCTCTCCGGCCGGGATCAAGGTCGGCGATGCGGTGGAGGCCGGCGAAGGCGTGGATATCAAGGCCGGCAACTGCCTGGCAATGGGTGATATTCCCCTGGGCACCATCATTCACAACCTGGAGATGAAGATCGGCAAGGGCGGTCAACTGGTGCGCAGCGCCGGCGTATCCGCTCAGCTGATGGCCAAGGAGGGCGATTACGTCCTGGTCAAGCTGCCCTCGGGCGAGGTGCGGCGGTTCCACAAGAAGTGCCGGGCCTGTATCGGCCAGATCGGCAATTCCGAGCATGACAGCCGCAAGCTCGGCAAGGCCGGCCGGAAACGGTGGCTGGGCAAGCGGCCCCATGTTCGCGGGGTGGCAATGAACCCGGTTGACCATCCCATGGGCGGCGGCGAAGGCAAGAGTTCCGGCGGCCGTCATCCCTGCACGCCGTGGGGGGTGCCCACCAAGGGTTATAAGACCCGGCGGGGCAAAAAGACTTCCGACAGGGATATCGTAAGAAGAAGATCATAATCTGGGGGTAGGAAAGTGTCGCGTTCTGTAAAGAAAGGGCCGTTTATTGATGAGCATCTGTTGAAAAAGGTGGTCAAGGCTAAGGAAAACAATTCCCGCAAGGTGATCAAAACCTGGTCGCGGCGGTCTGATATCACTCCCGACATGATCGGGATGACCTTTGCCGTGCATAACGGTAGGAGATTCATCCCGGTGTTTGTGACCGATAACATGGTGGGCCACAAACTTGGCGAGTTCTCCCCGACCCGGACCTATTACGGTCATGCCGGGGACAAAAGAGGCAAGAAATAACAAGGTAGTCTCCGTGCGGAAATACTGTAACAATAAGGAGTAGGACGCCATGCAAGCAAAGGCGGTTGCCCGATATATCCGGATCTCTCCCCAGAAGGCTCGGCTGATTGCCGACGTTGTCCGGGGCCAGGAGGTCGAGAAGGCCATTAACACCTTACGGTTCATGCCCAAGAAGGGCGCGGAAATTCTGCGCAAGGTCATTGAGTCGGCCCTGGCCAATGCCGGTCAGAACGCTGCCATCGACGTGGACACCCTGTATGTCAAGTCGGTGTATGTCGACGGCGGTCCCACCTTGAAACGGATCAGGCCGCGGGCAATGGGCCGGGCCAACCGTATCCTGAAGCGGACCAGCCATATAACCGTTGTCCTTGATGAACAGTAAGCAGATTTAATTAAGAGAGATACTCTGTAGAAAACTCTATATTACGGAGGGAGATTTTGGGCCAGAAAGTCAATCCAATCGGCATGCGGCTGAATATTACGCGGACCTGGGAGTCCATCTGGTTTGCGGGCAAGGATTATGCCAAGTTCCTTTTGGAAGATCAGCAGATCAAGAAGTATCTCAAGAAGCGGCTGTATCACGCCGGTGTTTCCCGGATCAATATCGAGCGCACCGGGGAGAAGTTGCGGGTCAAGCTGCACACCGCCCGGCCGGGGATCGTTATCGGCAAGAAGGGCGCTGAGATCGAGGCCCTGAAGGTTGAGCTGGACCGCTTGACCGGCCGGCACTGTATTCTCGATATCCAGGAAGTGCGCCGGCCCGAGGCCGATGCCCAACTGGTTGCCGAGAACGTGGCCCAGCAGCTGGAGCGCAGGATCGCCTTCCGCCGGGCGATGAAAAAAGCAGTGAACACCGCCTTGCGCTTCGGCGTCAAAGGAATTAAGATAAACTGTTCCGGTCGCCTCGGCGGCGCGGAAATGGGCCGGCGCGAATGGTATCGCGAGGGCCGGGTGCCGCTCCATACCCTGCGGGCCGATATCGACTACGGGCTGGCCGAGGCCAAGACCACCTACGGGATCATCGGCGTCAAGGTCTGGATCTTCAAGGGCGAGGTGTTGAGCGATGCCGAGAAACGTGTTGACGCGCGGTGATGAGAAGCGGTGAATTCAGGCTTTTTGCGAGTTCATCATCAAGCCGGTTAAAGAATGAGGGTGTTTTATGCTCAGTCCTAAAAAAGTCAAACATAGAAAACAGATGAAGGGCCGGATGCGCGGCGCCGCCTATCGGGGCTCCACCATCAGCTTTGGCGACTATGCCCTCAAGGCCGTTGAGTGCGGTTATATGACCGCCCAGCAGATCGAGGCGGCCCGGATCGCCATCAACAGAAAGGTAAAGCGCGGCGGCCAGATGTGGATCCGGGTTTTTCCGGACAAACCGCTGACCAAGAAGCCGGCGGAAACACGGATGGGCAAGGGCAAGGGCAGTCCGGAATCATGGGTGGCGCCGGTCAAGCCGGGGCGGATACTCTATGAACTTGCCGGGGTTGAAGAGGATCTGGCAATCCGTGCCTTGAGCCTGGCGGCAGCCAAACTGCCCTTTGCAACCAAGGTGATTACGAGGAGTACCAGTCTATGAAGTCCAAAGAGTTACGCCGGAAGGTGCGGGAAATGAGTGCCGAGGAGTTGGCGGCCAAGGAACACGACCTGCGCGAGAATCTCTTTAAGCTGAGTTTTCAGCACGGGATCCATCGGCTGGAGAATACCGCTACCCTTCGGAACCTCCGCCGTGATATCGCCCGGGTCCTGACCGCAAAAAACGCCGGGCAGGGGCGGTAAGTCGCCCAATCGCGCGCCGGGCGCCCCGGGTTCCGGCGGGCTTCAGGCGTGGCATGGAATAACAAAGTGGGAACACTGAGATTATGGAAGCAAAAAAGACGATAAAGAAGACACGAACCGGTTCAGTGGTCAGTAACAAGATGGCCAAAAGCGTGGTGGTGCAGGTTGACCGGCTGGTTCGCGATAAGTTTTACGGCAAGTTTATCAAGCGCCGGGTCAAATACATGGCCCATGATCCCGAGGGTACCTGCAACATCGGCGATCGGGTGCTGATCGAGGAATGCCGTCCGTTGAGTAAACGGAAACGGTGGCGGGTCCGGTCGGTTATCGAGCAGGCCGTTTAGATACCTTTATATGAACGTCGTGGCGGACGAAGCCCGCTGTCCGGAGAGATTTTCATTGTTGGTCGGGGCCGCGGCCTTCCGGCGGACTCCGGCGTGCTGATCCGGGACTTACAAAAAATGGTATTTGCCGTCGGGCCCGGCCTCGCGGTCATTTTAATTTACTGAATGTTGGTGGTGATATGATACAGACCGAAACAGTACTCGACGTGGCAGACAACTCCGGCGCCAAAAAGGTCCTCTGTATCCGGGTCCTGGGCGGTACCCGGCGGCGTTATGCCCGGGTCGGCGATATTATTGTGGTTACGGTAAAAGAGGCCATCCCCCATGCCAAGGTCAAGAAGGGTGACGTGATGCGGGCGGTGGTGGTGCGAACCGCCAAGGAGATCAGGCGGATGGATGACACCTCGGTACGGTTTGACGGCAACAGCGCGGTATTGCTTTCCGCTTCGGGCGAGCCGGTGGGCACCCGTATATTCGGCCCGGTGGCCCGGGAGTTGCGGGTAAAGGGGTTTATGAAAATTATCTCCCTCGCCCCTGAGGTGGTGTAACGGAACAGGCCTGACCGAGGAACGGTCAAGGGGTTATTGCGGGAGGCAGCAAGGATGGGTCAAGGTATGAATTATTTGAAGATCAACGACCAGGTTGAGGTCATTGCCGGTAAGGACAGGGGCCGGGTCGGCAAGATTCTCAGGGTCTATAGGAATAAGGATCGAGCCCTGGTCGAACGGAGCAATATGATCAAGCGGCACATGAAGCCCTCGGCCGCCAATCAGCAGGGTCAGATTGTTGAGAAAGAGGCGCCGATCCATGTCTCGAACCTGATGCTGGTGTGCCCGAAATGCACAAAAACGGTTCGCATCAGGAAAAACACCCTGGATGACGGCACCAAGGTGCGGATCTGCAAGAGCTGCGATGAGATTATCGAGCCCAAGGCGTAATTGAAGCCCCTGGGCGATTTGGAGGTTTTTTTCAATGTCGGGCATAAAGGAATTTTACCAGAAAGAGTGTGTGCCGCAACTGATGGAAGAGTTCGGCTACAAGAATATCATGCAGGTGCCGCGGGTGACCAAGGTTGTCCTCAACATGGGGCTTGGCGAGGCGGTCCAGAACCCGAAGATCGTTGACGTGGCCGCGGAGGAACTGAGCCGGATCGCCGGTCAGAAGGCGGTGGTTACCAGGGCCAAGAAGTCCATTGCCGGGTTCAAGCTCCGCCAGGGGATGCCGATCGGCTGCCGGGTCACCCTGCGCAGTGAGCGGATGTATGATTTTTTCAGCAAGCTGGTGCATATCGCCCTGCCCCGGGTGCGTGACTTCCGGGGGATGTCGCCGGCCATGTTCGACGGCAGAGGCAACTTCTCCATGGGGATCACCGAGCATATCATCTTTCCGGAGATCGACTACGACAGGATCGACAAGATCCGGGGGTTGAACATTTCCATTGCCACCAGTGCCAGGAGCGATGCCGAGGGCCGCTTTCTCCTCAAGGTGATGGGGATGCCGTTTCGGAAGTAAGGAAGGTGGCGCACCAGTGACGACGGGCAAAATCAAGAAGAATCCAATCAGCCAAGGGAGGACGAGTTGGCTAAGAAATCATTGATCGCAAAAAGTAAACGGCAGCCGAAATTCCAGGTTCGTGCATATAACCGGTGTCCCCTCTGCGGCCGGCCGCGGGCCTTTATCCGGAAGTTCGGTGTCTGCCGGATCTGTTTTCGGAGCCTGGTTTCCAGGGGCGAGGTTACCGGGGTGACCAAGTCCAGCTGGTAATTCAAGTGAATGAGCGGATTCCCGGGTGTCCCGGCGAAGAAGAACCGAATCCGGGCCGGGCATGATCGGAAAAACCGGGCCCGGCGGGGTGAGATTCAACAACCAAATTTAGACAAGGAGTACAGTCTGGATGTCGATGAGCGATCCCCTGGCAGATATGCTGACCAGGATCAGAAATGGTGGAATGGCACGCTTCGACACGGTGAATATGCCGCTGTCGAAGCTGAAGGTCAATGTGGCCAAGGTGCTTAAGGATGAAGGCTACATCAGTGACTATAGTGTTCTCAGGGAGGGTCCCCAGGGGACTCTGCGGATCGATCTGAAGTACGGCCCGAACGATGAGAAGGTCATTACCGGAATCCGGCGGGTCAGCAAGCCCGGGCTGCGGGTTTATGTGCAGGCCGATGCGATCCCCAGGGTGCTGAACGGGCTCGGGATAGCGATCCTTTCCACCTCGAACGGGGTGATCACCGACCGCGAGGCCCGGCGTCTCCGGGTGGGCGGCGAGGTTCTCTGCGAGACCTGGTAACGGAACCGGAACCGGCTTGAGTAACTGTGTGCATGGCTCCCCGGCCGCTGGAGACGACTGACTTTTGTCGTTGGCCGGCGAAACGGGATTTGCCGCAAAGATTGGAGGAATAGATGTCCAGAATAGGCAATAAACCGATTCCGCTACCCAAGGGTGTCTCGGTCGATATCCAGGGCGCCAGGGTGACGGTAAAGGGTCCCAAGGGCACCCTTGAGCGTGAAATCCGGCCCGAGGTGAGCCTGGCTCTCGAGGACGGCCACCTGGTTTTGAATACCAGTGATACCGGCCGGGTGACCATGGCGATGAAGGGTCTGACCCGCTCTCTGGTCAACAACATGGTCGTCGGGGTCGGGCAAGGGTTTCAGAAGAGGTTGTTGATCGAAGGGGTCGGATACAAGGCCGAGGTTGACAAGGCAACGCTCAAGCTCAATGTCGGCTACTCTTCGCCGGTCATTTTTGAACTGCCCGAAGGGGTGGCGGCCTCGGTTGACAAAAAAAACACGATTACCATCAAGGGAATCGACAAGGAACTGATCGGCCAGACCGCGGCCAGGATTCGGGCGGTGCGTAAGCCCGAGCCCTATAAGGGCAAGGGCATCAGGTACGAGGGCGAGTATATCGCCCGCAAGGTCGGCAAGTCCGGGGCCAAATAAGGCCCGCCGGGGCCGCGGCGCGGGCATGGTCCGCTAACGGCATTTTTCAACAGATGCTTGCTTAAAGAGCAACAGGAAAACGGTAATGGCAAAAACAGACTCTACGGTTATTGCGCGGCGGAAGCGTATCAGGCGGATCAGGAAAAAGATCACCGGCACCTCGGAGCGACCGAGACTGCGTGTTTTTCGCAGCGCCAGGCATATCTATGCCCAGATTATTGACGACGCCCGGGGCAACACCCTGGTGGCCATGTCCTCCTTGAACAAAGAGGTGGCGGGCGAGGAAACCAAGGGTAAATGCGGCCGGGCCCATCAGGTGGGCAAGTTGCTGGCTGAAAAGGCCAAGGCCGCCGGGATCACCGCGGTTGTCTTTGACCGGGGCGGATACATCTATCATGGCCGGGTCAAGGCGCTCTCCGAGGGCGCCCGGGCCGGCGGCCTGGAGTTCTAGTTCCGCCGGGACGTGGAATAAACATAATTCAAGGATTTTGGGGGTGTGCTTTGGCAGACTTTAAGCAAGGGAAGAGCGATACCGCGTCCGACCTGATTGAAAAGATCGTCTATATCAACCGGGTGGCCAAGGTGGTCAAGGGTGGCCGGCGTTTCAGCTTCAGCGCCATCGTGGTCATTGGTGACGGCAAGGGCAAGGTCGGCTACGGCCTGGGCAAGGCCAACCAGGTGCCCGAGGCGATTCGCAAGGGGGTTGAGCGGGCGCGCAAGGATATGCGTCCGGTGGCCCTGACCGAGACCAGTATTCCGCACGAGATCAAGGGCAAGTTCGGCGCCGGCCTGGTGCTGTTGAAGCCGGCCTCCGAGGGTACCGGGGTGATTGCCGGCGGCGGGGTCCGGGCCGTGCTGGAGGCGGCCGGGGTCCAGAACGTGCTGACCAAGTGTATCGGCTCCCACAATCCCCACAACCTGGTCAAGGCGACCCTTGACGGGCTGCGCAACCTGCGCAGCGCCGAACGGGTCGCTGCCCTGCGCGGCAAGACCGTGGAAGAGATTCTCGCCTAGCAGCCGGTTATCCGCGCCATTGATCGTGGTACCAGGTTGCCAGGGCGGGCGGACAGGCCCGGCAAGACAAGACAAGAACACGTTGAATAAGGTTTGAGAAAATGGGAAACACTTTGCGCTTTACCTTGAGCAAGAGCATGATCGGCAGCACCAGGAAGGTGCGCGCCACCTTGACCGGCCTGGGGTTGACGCGGCGGCAGAAGACAGTGGTCCGCAAGGATACGCCGGAGATAAGAGGAATGCTGCGCAAGGTCCAGCACCTTGTGACCGTTGAGGAGGAATAGAGATGTTGTCCTTGAGTAATCTGTCGCCGAACCCGGCGGCGCGTAAACAGAGAAAACGGTTGGGCCGCGGCCAGGGTACCGGGCATGGCAAGACCGCCGGCCGCGGGCATAAGGGGGCCAACTCCCGCTCCGGCCGTGGGGTGCGGATGGGTTTCGAGGGTGGCCAGATGCCGCTGCAGCGGCGACTTCCCAAGCGTGGCTTTACCAATATTTTCAAAAAGGTCTATGCCATCGTCTCCCTGAGCGATCTGGACCGTTTCGAGGCGGGCGCCACCGTGGACCGGGACGCGCTGGTCAAGGCCGGTCTGATCAAGAAGAATACGACCCTGGTCAAGGTGCTGGCCAACGGTGAGATCACCAGATCGGTCAGGGTTGCCGTGGACAAGGTAAGTCAGGCTGCCCGGGACAAGATCGAGGCGGCCGGCGGAACGGTGGTGGTCGATTAGATGATCGGCAGCGGATTCAAAAACACGGCGAATATCCCCGAGCTTCGGCGCCGGGTGATCTTCACCCTGCTGATGCTCGCCGTGTACCGGGTCGGGGTGCAGATCCCCACCCCGGGAATCAACGGCGAGGCCCTGGCGGCATTTTTCGCCAAGAACGCTGACACCATTTTCGGCATGTTCAACATGTTCTCGGGCGGGGCCCTGGAGAACTTCTCCATCTTTGCCCTGGGGATCATGCCCTACATCAGCGCCTCGATCATTATCCAGCTCCTGACCGTGGTGATCCCGCAGCTCGAGGCCTGGAAAAAGGAGGGCGAATCCGGCCGGCGCAAGATCACCAAGTACACCCGCTACGGCACGGTGGGACTGAGCCTGGTCCAGGGCCTTTTCATCAGTGTCGGCCTGGAGGGGATGACCGGCCCGGGCGGCGAGGCCATTGTGCTTTACCCGGGCTGGCCGTTCAAGCTGATGACCATCATCACCCTGACCTCGGGCACCGCCTTTATCATGTGGCTGGGCGAGCAGATGACCGAGCGGGGGATCGGCAACGGGATTTCGCTGATCATCTTTGCCGGGATCGTGGCCCGGATGCCGGCCGCGATCGTCAATACCTTTCAACAGGTCAGCATGGGCGAGCGGGCCCTGGTTTTTATCCCGATTCTGCTGGTGATGATGTTGGCGGTGGTCGGGCTGATCATCTTTTTTGAAACCGCGCAGCGGAAGATTCCGATCCAGTACGCCAAGCGGGTGGTCGGCCGGCGGGTCTACGGCGGCCAGAGTTCGCACCTGCCGTTGAAGATCAATGTCGCCGGGGTGATCCCGCCGATTTTTGCCTCCTCGCTGATGGTCTTCCCGGCCACGGTGGGCGGCCTGATCCAGGTTGACTGGGTGCAGCGGATAGCGGCCATGCTCTCGCCCGGGACCATTTATTATTACGTGCCCTATGTGGCCCTGATTGTCTTTTTCTGTTTTTTCTATACCGCGGTCACCTTCAACCCGGTTGATGTCTCGGAGAACCTGAAGAAAAACGGCGGGTTTATTCCGGGGATCCGGCCGGGCAAGAAAACCGCTGATTTTATCGACAAGGCCCTGACCAGGCTGACGGTGATCGGGGCGATCTACGTCAGCGCGGTCTGCGTGCTGCCCACGGTGTTGATCAAGGATTTTAACGTGCCCTTTTATTTTGGCGG
Source organism: Desulfobacterales bacterium (assembly GCA_021647905.1). Taxonomy (NCBI): domain Bacteria; kingdom Pseudomonadati; phylum Thermodesulfobacteriota; class Desulfobacteria; order Desulfobacterales; species Desulfobacterales bacterium. Next base: position 28,913 of record JAKITW010000006.1, read on the forward strand.
CACCGCCCTGCTGATCGTGGTCGGGGTGGCCATTGACACCATTGCCCAGGTTGAGTCGCATCTGGTGATGCGGAACTATGAAGGTTTTGTCAAGAAGGGCAGGGTCAAGGGCAGGCGGTAACGGATTTAAGATAGAAGGTTGCCAGCGGGCGGGCCGAAAAGATTAAAAGGGAATGTGAGGCGTTGCGGGGCATTGATGAGCAGGAGTAAGGCGGCCTCCACAGCCAAGAGCATAACCCTGAAGAGTCCGGCCGAGCTGGCGATCATGGGCGAGGCCAACACCATTGTGGCCGAGACCCTGAACATGCTGGCGGAGGCGATACGGCCCGGACAGTCCACCTGGCACCTGGATCGGCTGGCCGAGTCCTTTGCCCGGGAGCGGGGTGCCAGGCCCGCCTTTAAGGGGTACCACGGTTTTCCCGGCAGTCTCTGCGTTTCGATTAACGAGCAGGTGGTGCACGGGATTCCCTCGAAAAAGGTGTTGGTCCGGGAGGGCGATATCGTCAGCATTGATTTTGGGGTCCTGTATAAGGGCTATTACGGCGATGCCGCGGTAACCCTGCCGGCGGGCGCGATTGATTCCCGGAAGAGCGATCTTCTCAAGGTTACCCGTGAGTCCCTGTACAAGGGGATTGAGGCGGTGCGGGTGGGAAACCGGGTGAGCGATATCTCCCGCGCGGTCCAGGGCCATGTCGAGTCCCGCGGTTTTTCAGTGGTCAGGCAGTTTGTCGGCCATGGAATCGGCACGGCCCTGCATGAGGCCCCGGAGATTCCCAATTTCGTTGCCAACACCGGCAGCCAGCGATTGCTGGCCGGGATGGTGCTGGCCATCGAACCGATGGTCAACATGGGCGGCCATGAGGTGCGGGTGCTCAAGGACGGCTGGACGGTAATTGCCGCCGACCGGTTGCCGTCGGCCCATTTCGAACACTCGGTTGCGGTGACCGATGCCGGCCCGGTGATCCTGAGCAGGGCTGTCCGGGACGGACGGCGATGAAAAAAACTGTTTTTTTCTTGCAAAGTAGGTTATAAAGTCTCGTTTCACGAGATGCGCGGTCAAGGGCTGCGTGCCGGCTGATCGGTTGGCCGGATTATTTTCAGGAAACCCACTACAGGGTAGGGACGGTATGCCTAAAGAAGAAGCCATTCAGGTCGAAGGCACAATAGTCGAACCGCTGCCCAACGCCATGTTTCGGGTTGAACTCGAAAACGGCCATAAGGTGCTTGCCCATATCTCCGGCAAGATGCGGATGCATTTTATTAAGATACTCCCCGGTGATCAGGTGACGGTCGAGTTGTCGCCCTATGATCTCAGCCGCGGCCGGATTACCTTCCGGGCCCGGAAATAGCAAAACCGGTGGGCTTGGATACTTGAAAGAAGGCGAGCGGAACAATTCGCAGATACGGGTGATGGAATGAAAGTAAGAACTTCGGTAAAGAAGATATGCAGCAGTTGCAAGGTCTTCAAGAGAAACGGAATCGTGCGGGTCACCTGCAAGGTTAAAAAGCACAAACAACGTCAGGGATAACCAGGCATTACCCTGGACGACTCGTGAGAATCAGTGGAGGAAGCGGATCTTGGCTAGAATAGCAGGCGTAGACTTGCCGAAGAACAAACATATGGAAATCGCCCTGACCTATATCCACGGCATCGGGCGTAGTTCGGCAAAAAAGATATTGGATGAGGTGAACCTGCCCCACACCATCAACAGCGATGATATCAGCGAAGTCGATGTGACCCGGATTCGGAAGATCATCGAGACCATGTACCTGGTGGAGGGTGATCGGCGGCGCGAGGTGTCAATGGATATCAAGCGGTTGATGGACGTCGGCTGCTACCGCGGCCTGCGTCATCGCAAGGGCCTGCCCTGCCGGGGGCAGCGGACCAAGACCAATGCCCGGACCCGGAAGGGGCCGCGGCGGGGACCGTCCGGACGGAAGTAATCCGGTCCCGCCCCCGGGGTGGTTTTTTACCAGATATTGCACAGCAGCCCCGGCTTAGGGGGAAACGATACCGCAGGAGAGATAATGGCTAGTCCGAAGAAAGGCGCGGGCGGGAAGAAGCGCAAGGAAAAGAAGAACGTGCCGGAAGGCGTGGTCTATATCCAGTCTACCTTTAACAATACCATCATTTCCATAGCCGACCGGCAGGGGAACATCATCTCCTGGTGCAGTTCCGGTTGTCTCGGGTTCAAGGGGTCGCGCAAGTCCACCCCGTTCGCCGCCCAGAACGCGGTGGCCGAGGCGGCCAGCAAGGCCCAGGCCCATGGAATGCGCAAGGTGGAGGTCCGGGTAAAAGGTCCGGGTCCGGGCCGGGAAGCCGCGCTGCGCGCCCTGCAGGTCGCTGGTTTTGATGTGAGCAGGATCACCGATGTGACCCCCTTGCCCCATAACGGTTGCAAGCCGCCCAAGAGAAGACGGGTATAGCCGGAATGTCCGGGCCCCGGTTGTCGGGGTGCGCGAAACGCCATCCCCGTAACCACAAGCTGTTTCGGTCTTTTTATTAACCCGGGCGGTACAATTCAGAAATACGCCGAGAATATAAGCTTGCCGGGGTCACGGCCCGAGGCGGGCTTATATGTTTCCAGGCAAAGTGAAACAGGGCGAACCCTTAAGATAAACGGTTTTTCCGATGGAGGTTTAAATTGGCCAAGAATAAAGGTGCTTCCTGCAGGCAATGCAGACGCGAAAATCTTAAGCTGTTCCTGAAGGGAGACAGATGTTATTCAGACCGGTGCTCCTATGAAAGACGCGCTTATGCACCGGGGCAGCACGGTCAGATGCGGTTCCGCAAGGTTTCCGACTACGCCATTCAGTTGCGGGAGAAACAGAAGGTGCGGCGGATCTACGGAATGCTGGAAGGGCAGTTCCGCCGATGTTTTCATGCCGCGGACCAGATGAAGGGCGTCACCGGGGTCAACCTGCTGGTCGGCCTGGAGCGGCGGCTTGACAATACCGTTTTCCGGCTGGGGTTTGCCGGTTCCCGGTCCCAGGCCCGGCAGATAGTCCGCCACAACCATATCCTGGTGAACGGTAAAAAGGTCAATATCCCCTCTTTTCTGATTTCAGCGGGCGATGTGATTTCCCTGAGGGAGAAGAGCCGCAAGAACCAGGCGATCATCGATAACCTGGAGGCGGTGACCCGGCGCGGCGTGCCCGCTTGGCTCGAGCTTGACAAGGATAACTTCCAGGGATCGGTAAAGGCCATGCCCGACCGCGAAGAGATCACCATGCCGATCCAGGAACAGTTGATTGTCGAGCTTTATTCGAAGTAACAACCCCTGTTGTATTGAAAAGAAAAAGTTGATCGCCGGCCGCGGCAAGGCCGCTTCCGACATCGGCCCCAGGTTTTGAGCGGGAAGCTGATAACCTCATTAAAGGGAAAACAAAGAGCCATGACACAAGAACTGCAAGAAGAAGCTCCCTTTTATATGAACTGGCGCGACTTGATTCAGCCCGAGCGGTTGGATGTGGACAAGAAAACCCACAGCGACAGTTACGGCAAGTTTGTCTGCCAGCCCCTGGAGCGCGGTTTTGCCGTCACCATCGGCAACTCCCTGCGCCGGATCCTGATGTCCTCGATTCAGGGCGCCGCCATCACCTCGGTGAAGATCGAGGGAGCACTCCATGAGTTCACCACCATTACCGGGATCCTGGAGGACGTTACCGAGATCATCCTCAACCTGAAGGGCGTGCGGCTGAAGCTCAACGGCCCGGACAACCGGACGGTCCGGATCGAGAAGTCCGGGGCCGGTCCGGTGATTGCCGGTGATATCATTGACGACGGCCGGGTTGAGGTGATGAACCCGGACACGCATATCTGTACCATTACCGGCAAGGACACGGTTTTTTCGGCCGAGTTGGAGGTCGGTTGGGGCAAGGGCTATTCTCCGGCCGAGATGAACAAGAAAGAGGAGCATGCCATTGGCGTGATTCCCATTGACGCCATTTTTACCCCGATCAAGAAGGTCCAGTACATCGTTACCCAGGCCCGGGTCGGCCAGCAGACCGATTATGACAAGCTGACCCTGGAGATCCATACCGATGGCAGCGTCAAGCCCGAGAATGCGCTGGCCTATGCAGCCAAGATCTTAAAAGAGCACATGACCATCTTTATCAACTTTGATGAGGATAGCGCCGAGCCGGTGGTGGAGAAAACCGAAGAAGATGAAGCGCCGCCCCTGAATGAGAACCTGTACCGTACGGTTGAGGATCTCGAACTTTCAGTGCGGTCCGCCAACTGCCTGAAGAATGCCGATATCCACTACATCGGCCAACTGGTACAGCGGAGCGAGGCAGAGATGCTCAAGACCAAGAACTTCGGGCGTAAGTCATTGAACGAGATAAAACATCTTCTGGCTGAGATGGAACTGGGCCTGAGCATGAAGATCGAGGGCTGGGAAGCCCCGACTCCGGCCGAGGACGGCCCGGCCGAAGAGGAAAACAGCTAAACGAGGGATTATCGATGAGGCACCGTAAGGCAGGAAACAGACTGGGACGCACCTCTTCCCATCGCAAGGCGATGATGAGAAATATGGTCACCTCCCTGTTGGAGCATGAGCGGATCGTGACCACCACGCCCAAGGCCAAGGAGTTGCGGAAACTGGCCGACCGGATGATCACCCTGGCCAAACGGGGCGATCTCCACGCCCGGCGGCAGGCCCTGGCGGTGATCCGCGACAAGGCGGTGGTTGCCAAGCTGTTTGACGAACTGAAGGATGAGTATATGGACCGCAAGGGCGGCTATACCCGGATCATCCGGACCGGCACCCGGCCAGGCGATGCCGCCTCCATGGCGATCATTGAACTGGTCAACTATAAAGAAGATGACGTCGAGGTAGACAACTAGTGTCTGTCCAGAAATGAGCAATTTCGTTCAAGATCAAGGACCGCGAAAAAAATAAGCGCAGGCATATATGTGATATTCCGAGCATTATTTTTTGAGCATGACGCCGAGATTGGGCGAAAGGGCCATTTCTGGACGGGCACCAACTAGGAGCCTGTTCCGGACGGGCATCGCCAGCAGGCGACGGCGTCCTGTCATATTGCAACAAGCCGGTATGAGCCCTTTCTTCATACCGGCTTTTTTGTTTGCCGCGGCAACGCCCATGGATCCAGGCCAGGAATAATGCACCAGGTTCCGGCACGGACTCGGTTATGGACCAGACAGAGAAAAAATTTCCCGTTGGCATGGAGCCCCTGGGCGATTCCCGGTTTAGTTTCGGCTGCCATCCCGGGGTGGCCTGTTTTAATGCCTGTTGCCGCAAGCTGGAGATGGTTCTTTATCCCTATGACATCATCCGGCTGAAAAAACGGCTCAGGCTCGGCTCTGAGCAGTTCCTGCGGCAGTACACCCGACTGGGCCGGGGCACGCATCCCTTTTTTCCGGCAGTGATGATGCGGATGGCCGACAACCCGGAGCAGACCTGTCCCTTTCTGGGCGATGCCGGCTGTACGGTGTACGAGGATCGGCCCACATCCTGTCGGACCTATCCCCTGGAGCGGGCCGTGGACCGGACCCCGGAACAGGGGCGGCCGCGGGAGTACTACTTTATTGTCCGTCATCCCTACTGCCGCGGCCATGGGGAGAAGACCAGCTGGACGGTCCGGGAGTGGCTCCGGGACCAGCATCTGCTCCATCACAATACCATGAACGACCTGTGGGCCGAGGTCGATACCCTGTTCGCCGCCAATCCCTGGCAGGGAGAAGGGGCCCACGGCAGCAGGCAGCAGATGGCCTTCATGGTCTGTTACAATATCGACGGGTTCCGGCAGGTTGTCGAGGAGAATAACCTGCTGCGCCGGTTTCGTCTGGACAAGGGCCGCCGCCGGTTGATTAACAGCGGCGACGACGAGGCCCTGCTCAAGTTCGGATTCGACTGGCTGCGCCATGTCCTGGGCCGGATGGGGACCTTGCAGCCCAGATAGGCATGGGAGTATTGTGCGGTGCCTGCTTGCAATCGATCCGGCCGGGTGGTATAAGGAAAAGATTTTTTAACGGGTCGGCCCGGGGCCCGGGCCAGGTCCGGGAACGGAAAAAAACGGTTTTACAAAAACACACATCCCTATTTTATCGCCCGCTGGTGCCTTGGTAACGAGGTCGGGCCCCGGGATGGAGGAAACAACCAAAACAGGAGGAACAGCAATGGCTTATGTAACAATGAAACAGATGCTTGAGGCCGGGCTCCATTTCGGTCATCTGACCAGGAGATGGAACCCCAAGATGCGGCCCTATATCTACGGACCGCGCAATGGCATCTATATCATCAACCTTGATAAAACCATGCGGCTGTTCAACACGGCCTATGAATATATCGTGTCCGAGGTCGCCCGGGGCGGCTCCATTCTCTTTGTCGGCACCAAGCGTCAGGCCCAGGAGATTATCAAGGAGGAGGCCGAGCGTTGCGGGATGTACTTCATCAACCATCGCTGGCTGGGCGGCACCCTGACCAATTTTCAGACCATCAAGAAGAGCATTGACCGGCTGAAGAGTATCGAGGCAATGCAGGAGGACGGTTCGATCAACCGGTTTCCCAAGAAGGAGATCCTGTTGATGGGCAAGGAACAGATCAAGCTCAACCGCAACATCGGCGGGATCAAGCTGATGAAGGGCTTGCCCGCGGCGGTGTTCGTGGTCGATCCCCGCCGGGAGCAGATCGCGGTCAACGAGGCGGTCAAGCTGGGAATCCCGGTTGTCGGCCTGGTGGATACCAACTGTGACCCGGACGGCATCGCCTATTTGATTCCCGGCAATGACGACGCCATCCGGGCCATCAAGCTGATTGTTTCCAAGATGGCCGACGCGGTGCTGGCCGGCCAGGCCCGGGTTGCCGAGGACGGTGGCGCTGGTTCGGAAATGGAGGCCGCAATGGCGTCTCAGGAGGCGGCCGAGGGCGAGGCGGCGGCCGGTGAAAACGGGGCTGGCAGCGATGCGCCGGCCGCGGCCTGAAACCGGTCCGGGTTTGTTGGGTTGAACTGAATGAAAATGATATGAATTAGACATATCGGGTGCAAGGAGAAGCAGCGGTGAAGATTACAAGTACAATGGTAAAGGAACTCCGGGACAAGACCAGTTCCGGGATGATGGACTGCAAGAAGGCGCTGACCGAAACCGGGGGCGACATGGAAAAGGCAGTGGATCTGCTCCGCCAGAAGGGACTGGCCGTGGCCCGGAAGCGGGCCGGCCGCTCAACCAGCGAGGGGGTGATCGAGACCTATATCCATGCCGGCGCCAAGCTGGGGGTAATGGTCGAGGTGGGTTGCGAGACCGATTTTGTCGCCAAGACCGATGAGTTCCGTAAATTCGCCCGTGACATGGCCATGCACATTGCTGCCGCCAATCCGCTGGCGATTAGCCGCGAAGAGGTGCCGGCCGAGGAAGCGGCCCGGGAACAGGAGATCTACAAGCAGCAGGCCCTTGATTCCGGCAAGCCGGAGAATATCGTTGAAAAGATCGTCTCCGGCAAGATGGACAGGTATTTTTCCGAGGTCTGTCTGCTGGAGCAGAAATTTGTCAAGAACCCGGACCTGTCGGTACAGGACCTGTTGAACGAGTTGATCGCCAAGATGGGTGAGAATATCGGCATCAAGCGGTTTGCCCGTTTCCAGGTCGGGGCATAGTTGTTATCATAACTAACCAGCATGGCTGGACCATGATTTCTGGGCCGCGGCCATAAGCAACAATGAAAATCTCCCCGGACAGCGGGCTTGGTCCGGCACGGCTTTTATATAAATTACAGGGACACTGACTCTGCCTGATCAATACCCCGTAACCGTTCACCGGCCATGCGAAAGAGGCCCACAATCTCAGGCCGGTAACCGTTCAGCAGTGCTGCAGATTTGTTCGTTTAGGCTTTTGAGCTATAGTTCCTCTATGTGAGAAGGCCAAAACGGACGAAGATGTGGTGCTGCTGAACGGTTACAATACCCCAACCCTGGCAACCAGTAAAAGGCGGCGGCATGGAACAAACCAAGTTTTCCCGGGTGGTGCTGAAGCTCAGCGGTGAAGCCCTGATGGGCGCCACCTCCTTCGGGATCAGCACCGAGGTTCTGGACTATGTGGCCGACGAGGTCAAAAGCGTGACCGAACAGGGGGTGCAGCTGGGCCTGGTGGTCGGGGCCGGCAATATCTTTCGCGGGGTGGCCGGGGCCTCAAAGGGAATGGATCGCAGCGCCGCCGACAACATGGGGATGCTGGCCACGGTGATCAACAGCCTGGCCATGCAGGATGCCATGGAACGGCGGGGGGTGGTCACCCGGGTGATGTCCGCCTTTCCCATGCCCAGTGTCTGCGAGCCCTATATCCGCCGCAAGGCCATCCGCCACATGGAAAAGGGGCGGGTGGTGATCTTTGCCGCCGGGATCGGCACGCCCTATTTTACCACCGACACCGCGGCGGTGATCCGGGCCCTGGAGATCGAGGCCGACCTGATCTGTAAGGCGACCCGGGTGGACGGGGTCTATGACCGGGACCCGCTCAAGGAGCCCGGGGCGATCAAGTTCGACACCCTTTCCTACAGCGAGGTACTCAACCGGGGCCTCAAGGTGATGGATGCCGCCGGCATCTCTCTGGCCAGGGATAACCGGATCCCGATAATCGTGCTTGATATGAACAAGCCTGGAAACATTCTCGATGCTATCCGCGGCGGTGGCAACGGGACCTTGGTGCAAGGGGGAGATGATGGATAGTCAGCTGAAGAACCTGTCGGCAAAGATGGAGAAATCCCTGGACGCCTTTCGCGCCGAGCTTGGCAGGATCCGCACCGGCCGGGCCTCCCTGTCCCTGTTGGACGGGATCAAGGTGGAGGCCTACGGTTCGTTGATGCCGCTCAACCAGGTGGCGACCATGACCATCCCGGAGACCCGGATGATCGTGATTCAGCCATGGGACCCGCAGATGCTCGGCGCGGTGGGCAAGGCGATACTGAAATCCAACCTGGACCTGACCCCGGCCAATGACGGCAAGGTGATCCGGATCAATATCCCGCAGCCCACCGAAGAGCGGCGCAAGGATCTGGTTAAACAGGTGAAGAAGATTGCCGAGGAGTACCGGGTGGCGGTCCGCAACCTGCGCCGGGAGGCCAATGATACCTTCAAGAAGATGAAGAAGGACAAGGAGATATCCGAGGACGATATGTTCAAGGGGCAGGAGTTGGCCCAGAAAACAACCGATCAGTTCATCAAGAGCATTGACCGGATCGCCGCGGACAAGGAAAAAGAGGTCATGGAGGTCTAGGTATTGCGTCACTTCTTCTTGAAGGGACACTGGTGAGTCCTCCCCGGGTTTCCCTGGCCCGTTTCATGGTTTTCCCTCTCGCCTTCTTCCTTTCTGCCGCTGCTGTCTGTTCGAGCGCCCCGACACTATGCCAGATACCTCTGCAATCGATCCCAACATAGTTCCCCGTCATGTGGCCATTATCATGGATGGCAACGGCCGGTGGGCCAGGCAGCGTGGTCTGCCCCGGGTAATGGGCCACAAGGTCGGCTCGGAATCGGTCAAGGAGATCATCCGGGCGGCCAAGGAGATGGGGATCTCTTTCCTCACCCTGTATGCCTTTTCCACCGAGAACTGGCAGCGGCCGGCCCTTGAGGTTAAGGCCCTGATGGGGTTGCTGAAGAGTTATCTCCTGGACGGGCTGGCCAACCTGAAGGAGAACCGGATCAGCCTCCGGGCCCTGGGCCGGATCGACGGGCTGCCCCCTGATGTGCGCAAGATTCTGTACCGTACGATCGATGAAACCGCCGAGGCGGCCGGCATTGACCCGGCATTGACCCTGAACCTGGCCCTGAATTACGGGGCCCGGGCCGAGATCGTCGAGGCGGTAAGACAGCTGGCCGGCAAGTGCCGGCGCGGTGAGTTGGTCCCGGACCAGATCAGCGAAGAGATGATCAGCGCCCATCTGTATACCAGGGGACAGCCGGACCCCGACCTGATCATCCGCACCGGCGGCGAGTCGCGGCTAAGTAATTTTCTGCTCTGGCAGGGTTCCTATGCCGAGTTTTACATCACCGAGACCAAGTGGCCGGATTTTCGGAGGGACAGCCTGATTGCCGCGATCCTTGATTTCCAGAACCGGGAACGGCGGTTCGGTAAAACCGGGGGCCAGGTACGGCCGGACAACCGATGAAGCGAATTCTTACAGGGGTGGTCCTGGGCGGGGCCTGGTTCTGGTTGCTGCTCAAGGGGTCGTTTGTGATCTTCTGGCTGGTGATGGTCGCGGCCGGAGCGATTGTCCTGTATGAGTATGCCCGGATGGTATTGTCCGACACTGAGCCCGGATATGCGGGCTGGCTGGTGGCCCTTGGCCTCGGACCCTTGATCGGCTCTTATTCCGGGAGTCTGGCCGTCACTGCCGCCGGGCTCTTTCTTGGCTGGTTCCTGCTGATCGCCCTGGGCCTGCTGCGCTACCGGCAGCTCGGTTCGGGGCTTGATTTCCTGGCCCGGACGGGGTTTGGTTTTCTCTATCCCGGTTTTTGTATCGCCCACCTGGTCCTGCTTCGGGCCCAGCCCCAGGGGGTATCCTGGTTGCTGGCGCTCACCGCGCTGACCATTGCCTCGGATACCGGGGCCTATTATGCCGGCCACTGGTTCGGCAGGCGTAAACTCTGCCCGGCGATCAGTCCGGGCAAGACCGTGGCCGGGGCTCTGGGCGGCCTGGCGGCCGGCACCCTGGCCGGGGCCGGCCTGGTTGTTTTTCTGTTTCCGGAACTGGACCGGCTGGTTGTTGTTGCCGCGGCCCTGGTCCTGGTCTGTGTCGGGGTAATGGGCGATCTGCTTGAATCAATGCTCAAACGTTCCGTTGGGGTCAAGGATTCCGGCACCATACTTGCCGGCCACGGCGGGCTCCTGGACCGGATTGACAGCCTGCTTCTGGCGGGTCCGTTCCTTTTCTATCTGCTCTGTTTCGGCCGGATGGCCGCTTTTTGATTATGATAAAAAAAATTTCCATCCTGGGCTCAACCGGGTCCATCGGCACCAATGTCCTGGATCTGGTGGCCCGGTTTCCCGGGCGGTTCCAGGTCGAGGGGCTGGCCGCGGGCAGCAATATCAGCCTGCTCCGTGAGCAGATCGCCCGGTTTTCGCCCCGTCTGGTTTCAGTGGCCGCGCCGGAGACCGCGGCAGACCTGATCGCCTCGCTGCCCGCCGGCTGGGGTGACCGGGTGGTCTGCGGCCCGGAGGGCAACCAACAGGTGGCGGTCATTGATACGGTGGAAATGGTGGTCTCGGCCATTGTCGGGGCTGCCGGACTGCTGCCGACCCTGGCCGCCATCCGGGCCGGCAAGGATGTTGCCCTGGCCAATAAGGAAACCCTGGTGATGGCCGGCTCCCTGGTAATGGAGGAGGTCCGCCGCCAGGGAGTGAACCTGCGGCCGGTGGACAGCGAACACAGCGCAGTGTCCCAGGCCCTGGCCGCCGGCCGCCGGCAGGACCTGGCCCGGATTATTCTTACCGCCTCCGGCGGCCCGTTCCGCAATTTCTCCACTTCCGAACTGTGGGATGTTTCCCCGGAACAGGCCCTGGCTCATCCCAACTGGGAGATGGGCCGGAAGATATCGATCGATTCCGCCACCCTGATGAACAAGGGGCTGGAGGTTATCGAGGCCCGCTGGCTCTTTGACGTGGAACTGGACCGGATCAAGGTGGTGGTGCATCCCCAGAGTATCGTCCATTCCCTGGTCGAGTTTGTTGACGGTTCAATGGTGGCCCAGATGGGGATGCCGGACATGCGGGGTCCCATCGGCTATGCCCTGTCCTATCCGGAAAGGCTGGACCCGGGGCTGCCCCGGCTGGACCTGCTTAGCTGCGGGAAACTCGGTTTTCAGGCCCCTGATCTTGAGCGGTTCCCGGCCCTGGCCCTGGCCTACGAGGTCTGCCGCCAGGGCGGCACCCTGCCGGCGGTGATGAACGCGGCCAACGAGGTGGCGGTGTCCGCCTTTTTAGACCGCCGGATCCGTTTTCCGGAGATCGCCCGGGTGGTCCGGGACACGGTCGCTGCTTTGCCCGGTGAGCGGATCACCGAGGTGCGGGTGGTGCTGGCCGCCGACCTGGCCGCCAGGAGCCGGGCCGAGGCATTGATCGAGGCAATTGACAGAAATCAGAAAACAGAAGACATAGGACGGAACCAATAGATGACTACCCTGTTTTCCTTTATCGTTGTACTGGGACTGCTGATCTTTGTCCATGAGTTCGGCCATTTTCTGATGGCAAAGCTGTTTCGTGTCCGGGTGCTCAAGTTTTCCCTGGGGTTCGGCCCCACCCTGTTCGGCACCCGTTACGGCGAAACCGAGTATGTGGTGAGCGCGATCCCCCTGGGCGGCTACGTCAAGATGTTCGGGGAAAGCCCGGCGGCCGGCGATGAGGTCGCGGTTGCGGACGCCCCCTATTCCTTTTCCATGAAACCGGTCTGGCAGCGGTTTCTGATCGTGGCCGGCGGCCCGGTCTTCAACCTGTTGTTTGCCGCTTTTCTTTTTTCCCTTATCTTCGGGATACACGGCATCCCCGAGCCGGTGGACACCACCAGGATCGGCGCGGTGGGCCAGGATACCCCGGCGGCCCGGGCCGGGCTCGAGGCCGGCGACGTGATCGTGGCCCTGGACCATGAGCCGGTCGCCAGTTGGGAAGATCTGTCGCAACGGATCATGGACAGCCATGGCCAACCGATGCTCTTTACCCTGCTCCGCGGGGAGGAGCGGATCGAGGTCAGTCTGGAGCCGGCGATGAGTCCGATCAAGGATATCTTCGGGGCCAAGGTCGGCGAACGGTACATGGTCGGGATCTCCCGGGCCGAGGAGGTGGTCTACAACAAGGTCTCGCTGGGATCCGCCCTGCTGGCCGGGGTGGAGCAGACCTGGAGCTGGATCTATCTTACGGTGGTGGGCATTGTCAAGATCATCCAGAAGGTGGTGCCGGCCTCGGAACTGGGCGGCCCGATCCTGATCGCCCAGATGGCCGGCAAGCAGCTGGAGGCGGGCTGGACCAATTTCCTCTACTTCATGGCAGTGATCAGTGTCAATCTCGGCATACTCAACCTGTTGCCGATTCCGATCCTTGACGGCGGCCACCTGGTGTTCTTCTCGGTGGAGGCGATCATGCGCAGACCGGTAAGTCTCAGAACCATGGAGATTTTTCAGCAGATCGGCATGGTCCTGCTCGGCACCCTGATGATTTTCGCCTTTTATAACGATCTGGCCCGGCTGTTCCAATAACCCTGTCCCTGCCCGCGGAGATGGTGGTTAACCATTAACCTCCTGCTGCGCGCCTTTTCCGGTGATATTTCCATGGCAATTCACGGTACCGGCCGGATGACCTGTCAACCGCCCCTGCTTCTGGCCCTGGAGACCGCCACCATGTGCGGCAGCGTGGCCCTGGTCGCTGCTGATCGCTGCATCGGCGAATATACCCTCCAGACCGGCCGGACCCATTCGAAAGGGCTCCTGCCCGGGATTCAGTGGCTGCTTGGCCAGGCGGGCCTGGATTGGGATGCGCTGGCCGGGATTGCGGTCAGCATCGGGCCGGGCAGTTTTACCGGGCTGCGGATCGGCTTGAGCACGGCCAAGGGGCTGGCCCTGGCCCTGGACAGACCCCTGATCGGGGTGGCCACCCTGGACGGGCTGGCAGCCCAGTTTCCCGGGGTCGAACAGTTGGTCTGCCCGGTACTTGATGCCAGGAAAAAAGAGGTATATGCTGCGCTGTACCGGGGTTCTGGCAAGGAGGGCTGTGAGCGGGTCAGTGATTATCTGGTGCTGCCGCCGGCAGAACTCTGCGCCCGGATCAGCGGGCCGGTGCTGCTGGCCGGTGACGGGATTGCGGTGCATGGCGATTTGTTCAAGGAGTTGTTGGCTGGCCGGGCGATTTTCGTGCGGCCGGGCCAGGTCTTCCCCCGGGCCGCGACCATCGGCATGCTGGCGATTGCCAAATACCGGGCCGATGATTTTCTCGACCCGGTACTGGCGGCGCCTGTCTATGTCCGGGCCCCGGAGGCGGAGCTGCTGTTCGGCGGAAAAAAGGGGAAATAGGTTGTGGTGAGCATGCGGAGCCGACGGAAAACCAGACAGATCATGGTGGGATCGGTGCCCATCGGCGGTGACGCGTTGATCGCGGTCCAGTCGATGACCAATACCGATACCCGGGAGGTGGAGGCCACCGTGGCCCAGATCCAGCAACTGGAGCGGGCCGGCTGCGAGATTATCCGGGTGGCGGTGGTGGACATGGAGGCGGCCCGGGCGATCCGGGCGATCCGCGACCGGATCGCCATCCCCCTGATCGCTGATATCCATTTTGATGCCCGCCTGGCCGTGGCCTCCATGGAGCACGGGGCCCAGGCGGTCCGGATCAACCCCGGCAATATCGGCGGCCCGGCCCGGCTGGCCCGGGTGGTGGATGCGGCCCGGCAGCAGGGGGCGGCCATCCGGGTCGGGGTCAACAGCGGTTCCCTGGAAAAGGATATCCTCAAAAAATACGGCCACCCGGTGCCCCATGCCCTGGTCGATAGCGGGCTGCGCAATATCCGTTTGCTCGAAAAGCTGGGCTTTGAGCAGATCAAGATCTCGCTCAAGTCGTCAAACGCCATGGCCACAGTGGCGGCCTATCGGTTGATGGCCGAGCGCTGTGACTATCCCCTGCATCTCGGGGTCACCGAGGCCGGCGGCTTGATCGCCGGCACGGTCAAGTCCAGCGTGGCCCTGGGTATCTTGCTCAACGAGGGGATCGGCGACACCTTGCGGATCTCGTTGACCCGGGACCCGGTTGAGGAGATCCGGGTGGGTTTTGAGCTGCTCCGGGCCCTTGATATCCGTCACCGGGGCCCGGAACTGGTCTCCTGCCCCACCTGCGGCCGTTGCGAGATCAATCTCTTCAACCTGGCCGAAGCAGTGGAGCGTCACCTGCAGACCATGGAACAACCGCTCAAGGTGGCGGTGATGGGCTGCGTGGTCAACGGTCCGGGCGAGGCCCGGGAGGCGGATATCGGCCTGGCCGGCGGCAGGGGGGTGGGCATTATCTTCAAGAAGGGCAAGCTGTTTAAAAAGGTCAGCGAGGATGAACTGCTGCCCGCCTTTCTCGCTGAACTGGACGGGATGGCGAAGCAGAAGACAGAGGATGGATGACAGAGGACAGAGGACAGAGGACAGAGGACGGATGACAGAGGACGGAAGACAGTGAAAAGATAGTTATTTGTTAATGGTAACCGCGTGTTATAATTTTTTAACCAATAACCAATAACAGGCCGGTCCAGACAAGACCCTCTACCGTGATAAAAGAAGGAATATCGAATGCGTTATTCTAAACTGCTGTTGCCGACCTTGAAAGAGACCCCGGCCGAGGCCGAGGTGGTGAGTCACCGGCTGCTGCTCCGGGCCGGATTTATCCGCAAGCTGGCCTCCGGGATCTATACCTACCTGCCCCTGGGGCTGGCAACGATCCGCAAGGTGGAGCAAATCGTCCGTGAGGAGATGAACCGGGCCGGGGCCCAGGAACTGTTGATGCCCATGGTCCAGCCGGCCGATCTCTGGCAGGAATCAGGCCGGTGGAACAAGTATGGCCCGGAACTCCTCCGTTTCCACGACCGGCATGAACACCAGAGCTGTCTCGGTCCCACCCACGAAGAGGTGGTCACCGACCTGGTGCGGCGCGAGGTCCATTCCTACCGGGATCTGCCCCTGAACCTCTATCAGATCCAGACCAAGTTCCGGGACGAGATCAGGCCGCGTTTCGGGCTGATGCGGGGCCGGGAGTTCATCATGAAGGACGCCTACAGTTTTGACGTGGACGACCGGGGGGCCGAGGTCAGCTACCAGGCGATGTATGACGCCTACCAGCGGATCTTTACCCGCTGCGGCCTCTCCTTCCGGGCGGTGGAGGCGGATACCGGCACCATTGGCGGCAGTTCCTCCCACGAGTTCATGGTGCTGGCTGAAACCGGCGAGGATACCCTGGTGATCTGCAAGGAGTGCAGCTATGCCGCCAACATGGAAAAGGCCCGGGTCCGGCCGCCGGAGGCCCCGGCCGGGCCGGTTGAATTGCGGCCCATGGAAAAGGTGGAGACCCCGGGCAAGCGCAAGGTGGCCGCGGTGACCGGATTTCTGGGGATCACCCCGCGGCAGCTGGTCAAGACCATGGTCTTTCTGGTTGACGGCAAACCGGTGGCCGTGCTGCTCCGCGGCGACCGCGAGGTGCAGCCGGTCAAGCTGAAAAATCTGTTTAATGCGCTGGAGGTGGAACTGGCCGACGATGACCAGGTCTTTAAGATCACCGGGGTGGCCACCGGCTATCTCGGTCCGATCGGGCTCAACATCGAGGTGGTGGCGGACCGGGAGGTCATGGAGATGCGTAATTTCGCCATTGGCGCCAATGAGAAGAATTTTCACCTGATCAATGTCAATATCGGCCGCGACCTCACCGTGGCCAGGCAGGCCGATCTGCGCCAGGCCACGGCCGAGGATCGCTGCGTGGCCTGCGGCGGACAGCTGGAGTTGACCAAAGGCATCGAGGTCGGCCATATCTTCAAGCTGGGCGATGTCTACAGCAAGAGGCTCAAGGCGGTGTTCCAGGACAGCCGGGGCAAGGAACTGCCCTTTGTGATGGGCTGTTACGGGATCGGGGTCAGCCGGGTGGTGGCCGCGGCCATTGAACAGAACAATGATAAGGACGGGATCATCTTTCCCCTGCCCATTGCCCCCTGCCAGGTGGTGATCCTTGATCTCGGCGGCAAGGACCAGGCGATCAGCCGCGCGGCCGACACCCTGTATCACCAGTTGCTCGACCACGGCCTGGAGGTGCTGCTGGACGACCGCGGGGAACGGCCCGGAATCAAGTTCAAGGATGCCGACCTGATCGGCATCCCCTATCGGCTCACGGTGGGCAGGAGATTTGCCGGGGACGGCACCATCGAACTCCGCCGCCGGGCCGACGGCCGTACCGAAACCATGCCCCTGGACAAGGCTGCCGGGCGGCTGTCAGCCATGATCCGGGAGGAACTGGCCGGGATGACGCCGTGAGCAGCGGGCAGTAAGTAATGGCGACTATTGAGCAGATCATCGACCTGGCCGGCAGGCATCTGGAAAAAGAGGAACTCGTGGTCCTGGAAAAGGGCTACGAGTACGCGCTCAAGATCTACAGCGGCAAAAAGCACCTCTCGTCCGGCAAGCCCTATATCACCCATGCCCTGGAGGTCTGTTTCATCCTGAGCCAGATGCGGCTTGATCGCAAGACGCTGCTGGCCGGGCTCCTGCACGGGGTGCTCAAGGAGGACCCCTCCCTCTCCTTTCGCGAACTGAGCGATCTGTTCGGCAATGATGTCGCCAATATCGTCCGCGGCGCCACCAAGATTACCAACGTCAAGTTTGACAGCCGGCAGACCTACCAGGCTGAAAACGTCAGGAAGCTGCTCCTGGCCATGGCCTCTGATCTGCGGGTACTCCTGGTCAAGCTGGCCGACCGGCTCCATGACATGCGTTCCTTTGCCCTGAACGACCGAAGCCGGGAACTGGCCATGGCCCAGGAAACCATGGAGCTTTATGCGCCCCTGGCCAGCCGGCTGGGTATCGACTGGATGAAGCGGGAGCTGGAGGACCTGGCCTTCAGCTTCCTGCAGCCCGACGAGTACCAGGATCTGCGGCAACGGGTGGCAAGTTCCACCGCCGACCGTGAGACCTATGTGGAAGAGGTGATCGGTATCCTTCGCCGCAAGTTGGCCGAGAACAATGTTGTTGACTGCGAGATCATCGGCCGGCCCAAGCATCTTTACTCCATCTACAAGAAGATCATCGCCCAGAAGATTCCCCTGGAAAAGGTCTACGACAAGGTGGCCTTCCGGATCATCGTCAACACGGTCAAGGAGTGCTACCAGGCCCTGGGGGTGGTCCATGAAAACTGGGCCCCGGTACCGGGCCGGATCAAGGATTTCATCAGCAGCCCCAAGGCCAACAACTACCAGTCGATGCACACCACCGTGCTCGGGCCGCGCAAAGAGTTCATGGAGGTGCAGATCCGCACCAGGGATATGGACCGGGTGGCCCAGGAGGGGATTGCCGCCCACTGGGCCTACAAGGAAGGGCAGGCGGTCAGCGCCCGGGACGCCAAGGTGTTCAAGAGCTTGAAACAGCTGGTCCACTGGCTGCAGGAGTTGAAAGACCCCAGGGAGTTTCTCGATTCGGTGCGGGACGAGCTTTTTGAGCCGGATGTCTACTGTCTGACCCCCATGGGCGAGGTCAAGGAACTGCCCCTGGGCAGCACCCCGATCGACTTCGCCTACCTGATCCATACCGAGGTCGGCGACCACTGCAGCGGCGCCAAGGTGAACAACCGGATCGTGCCGCTCAAGTACCGGCTCCAGAACGGCGACAAGGTGGAGATAATCACCTCGGCCAAGCAGAAGCCGCGCCGGGGCTGGCTGTCGATCGTCCGGACCAGCCGGGCCAAGTCCCGGATCCGTCACTGGCTCCGGCAGGAGGAAAGGGAAAGGTCGATCAACGTCGGCCGGGAGATCTGCGAGCGGGAGTTGCGCAAGTACAACACCACCCTGAAGAAGATCATTCGCACCGGTCATATCAAGGAGCTGCTCAAGGGGCTGCGCTGCAACTCCCTGGAGGATCTCCTGGCCAAGGTCGGTTCGGGCGGGATCACGGTCAAGACCCTGATCCAGCAGATGCAGCCACCGGAGATAAGGGTTGCGGCGGAGAAACGGGCGGATGATCTCCAGATCCCGGCCGCGCGGGCGCAGCAGAGCGACGGCCAGAGCGCGATCGTGGTTCAGGGGATGGATGACATGCTGGTGCATATCAGTCAGTGCTGTCTGCCGGTGCCCGGTGACCAGATCATGGGGTTCATCACCACCGGCCGGGGGATCTCCATCCATAAGCAGGGCTGCGTCAACCTGCTGGCCACTGATCCCCTCCGGCGGGTGGAGGTGGCCTGGTCGGCCAAGGAACAGACCGTGCACCGGGCCCAGATCCGGCTGGTGACCGAGAACCGCAAGGGGATGTTGGCCGGGGTCAGCGCCCTGATCAGCAAGGAGGATGCCAATATCCTCGAGCTTGAGGTCAAGACCCGGCCGGACAATCTGGCCGCCTATCTGGTGGTGGTGGAGGTGGAGGGATTGTCCCAGCTCCAGCATCTGCTCCAGCACCTGCGGCAGCTGGCCGGGGTTATCGAGGCCCATCGCGCATGAGCGAGATGAACCGGCATTCCGGGCTTGAGTTGCAGCAGCCGGTGGTCGCCATCCTGCGCGGGGTGAAGGCGGATCTTTTTGCCGCGCTGCTGCCCCGGGCCTTTGCCGCCGGACTTGATGCCATGGAGGTGACCCTGAATACCCCGGGCGCGCTGGAGATGGTCGCCGGCTGCCGGCCCGGGGTCCCGGCCGGCAAATATCTGGGCATCGGCACCATCCGCAACCTGGCGGAGGCCGAACAGGCGGTGGCCGGCGGGGCGATGTTTCTGGTGACCCCCAACCTGGACCCGGCGGTGATCGAGTACGGCAGGTCCCAACAGGTGCCGGTGATTGTTGGCGCCCTGACCCCCACCGAGGTCTATGGGGCCTGGGCCGCCGGCGCGGCCATGGTCAAGGTCTTCCCTTGCGGCGCCATGGGCGGGGCCGGGTATATCCGCGACCTGCGCGGTCCCTTTGACCGGATTCCGCTGCTGCCGGTGGGCGGGGTTTCCCATGATACGGCGCCCGCTTATCTGGCCGCCGGGGCCCGGGCCGTGGGGGTGGGCGCATCGCTGTTCGGCAAAAAGGCCCTGGTTGACGGGGATATCGACCTGGCGGTGGCAAACCTGAAAAAATTTCTCAGGCGTTGTCAAACAGGTTGAGATGCGGTATAAAAATCAGCCTGGCGCGGAGGAGGCCGGTGAATCGAGCCGACCCGGTAGGCCGGCGGATCACCCCGACGCTGTGGACGTTTACTGGTCCCAGTTAAGGTTAAAGCCCCCGCCTTCAGGCGGGTAGATTTATCACTTCCAATGGAATCCGGTTGGAAGGGAAGAGTTTTTTTACTTCGTGCTCGTGAACGTGCTCGTGAACGTAAACGTGATCGAGACAAGAAAAAAATAAATATGTTGCGAGCAAGCAGGATGGATTATCAAGGAGAGTTGCTCGATAAATGGACTTGTCGTTCGCCAAAAGCACTTATGTTCGTGTACGAGTACGTTCACGAGCACGAGCACGAGCACGTCAAAAACGGGTCTTGGACCCGTATCCCGACTTTCAGTCGTTAAGTTAACCCACCGTCTTCAGACGATGGTTGTTTACTTCGGCGACCTGGGTGGGCCGCCCACCAGCGGCGGCAAGTCATTTTCAGAGAGGGAGTCATGTTCAGACCGGAGATCAAGGTAATTGACTGTACGGTCCGCGACGGCGGACTGATGAATAAATGGCAGTTCAAGGACGACTTTGTCCGTGACGTCTACCAGGCCCTGTGCGCGGCCGGGGTGGACTACATGGAGATCGGTTATCTCAGCTCGGAAAGCGCCTTTGACCGGAAGGAGTACGGCCCCTGGCGCTTCTGCGCCGAGGAGGACCTGCAACGAATCATCGGCGATGGCGAGAAGAAGATCAAACTTTCGGCCATGGCCGACATCGGCCGGATCGATTACGGCGATATCCCGCCGGCCGCGGAAAGCTCCCTGGATATGGTCCGGGTGGCCTGTTACGTCCACCAGGTGGACACGGCCATAGCCCTGGCCCACCATTGCCTGGACAAGGGCTATGAGGCGACCATCAACCTGATGGCGGTTTCCACCGTGGGCCTGCGCGACCTGAACGAGGCCCTGGACGACCTGTCCAGGAGCCGGGTGCCGATCATCTACCTGGTGGACAGCTTTGGTGCCTTTTACTGCGAGGATATCGAGACCCTGGCGGCCAAGTATTTTGAGCGGCTGCCCGGCAAGACCATCGGCATCCATTGCCACAACAACCAGCAACTGGCCTTTGCCAATACCATTGCCGGCATCATTGCCGGGATCAATTTTCTCGACGGCACCCTGTACGGCATCGGCCGCGGCGCTGGCAACTGCACCCTGGAACTGCTGCTCTCCTTTTTGAAAAACCCCAAGTTCAACGTGCGGCCGGTGATTCAGTGCATCGAAAAGCAGATCTTCCCCTGGGCCAGGAAGATCGACTGGGGCTATTCAGTGCCCTACATGGTGACCGGGGTGCTGAACCAGCATCCCCGCACCGCCATGGCCCATATGGAGTCGGATCACCAGGAAGAGATCACTGATTTCTACGATAAGACCACCTGCACCAACGAGGCGGTCTGATCCCTTACCCCCGGCCTTGAACCCTGACTGTTTTATTGAGGAAGAGTATGCCCAGTCTCAAGATGTCCCTGCCCCATAATCTTGTCCCTGATGAGGCTGAAGACCGGATCAAGGGTCTATGGGACGAGCTGAAGGAACAGCACGGTGACAAGATCAGCGACCTGAACGAATCATGGAGCAACAGCACCGGCTTCTTTTCCTTCAGGATGATGGGTTTTGCGGTCAAGGGGACCCTGGCGGTGCAGCCGGCCCAGGTGGTCCTGGAAGGGTCGATCCCCTTTCTCGCCCTGCCGTTCAAGGCAGAGATCGAAGAAACCATCCTGATCAAGGCGCAACAGATTTTGAGTTAGCCTTGCCCCTCCCTGCCTTGTCCTTGACAGGCAATCTCAGCCCCGGCCGACGCCCCAACCCGCCGGGAGAAACCCGGCACTCCTTTACCAGGCTTCATCCCAAAGGCATTCGCGGGGTTTTCAGTCCCGAGGAGATTCTTCGTTTTTCCAGAAAGCTTCTGGTCGTCTGGTCCGGATTTCTCACAAAAAAAATTACTGCAGGTAAGCGCGGACCCCGAAGTCGCTAAGCACCAAATTCTACTTTTTGTTGGAAACAATTGATTTAGTATGTTACCGTATGTGATACATACTGGATCGAAAATGGATATTATAGAATTAAAAAAGAGCATAACAGCTAAATATTTTGACTTTCAGAATCTCAAGACAGCTATTGTCGGCCAGGCTAACGAGCGTCGATTTATAGGCCGACTTATCAAGAAAGGCTATATCGTCAGGGTTAAGAAAGGCCTTTATGTCTGGGGGGAACAGCTGGATTCCGAGGGATATTCAAAAGAGATACTGGCCAACTTGATCTACGGGCCTTCCTATATCTCTCTTGAATCCGCTCTTTCTTTTCACGGCCTGATTCCTGAGCGGGTTGAAACTGTCACCTCGGTGACATTTAAAAAAAACAAGATGTTTAAAACTCCGGTTGGTTCTTTTGAATATGTCCATCTTTACAAAGGGGCGTATGCAACAGGAGTGAATCTTCACGTTATTAATCAGACTGAAAACTATCTCCTTGCCGGCCCTGAAAAAGCATTGCTTGATTATATTGCCCTGCGGGTGCGACGAATTGATTCTGATACCCACCTTGCTCAACTATTGAATGAAGATATTCGAATTGATCATGATGAATTTGCCCGGCTGAGAACTGATTTGTTGATACGGTATGGTGAATTTTACCGGTCAAGGGTGATTCGAAAGTTCATCAAAAAGGTCACGGATGGATAGTGCAATATTACAGATGCTTGATGAGTATGGTTGTCAAAGCGCTTCTGACTATGAAAACGCTTTAAAAGAGATAATGCAGGAAATTGCCCTGCTTGGTCTCTGGCGGGTGAAGTTTTATGAACACGCCTTGTTCTATGGCGGCAGTTGCCTACGGATTTTATACGGCCTCCCCAGATTTTCAGAAGACCTGGATTTTTCTCTGTTGAGAACAAATCTTGACTTTGATCTTTCGAAATATTATGCGGCCATCGTGGCGGAGCTGGAAGGTTTTGGCTTTGAGGTGGAAATAAAAACAAAAAACAGGACTGTTGATTCTCAAATAGACTCTGCCTTTATCAAGGCTGGAACAAGAATCAATTTTATCAAGATTAAAGTACCGGACAGACTCCTGGCGCGATTACACAGTAATCAGATTTTGAAAATCAAGATTGAAGTTGACCTTGATCCGCCCGGCAATCATGGGGTTGAAGTGAAGGATATCTTCAGGCCGATTCCCTTCCAGGTAAAGACCATGCCGCTTGCCGATCTGTTTGCCGGCAAGATACACGCGATTCTTGCCAGGAAATGGCAAACAAGAGTAAAGGGCAGGGATTATTATGATTACCTCTGGTATCTTGGCAGGAAATCTGCGCTTAACCTCAAGCATCTTGAAGCAAGGCTTCTGCAGAGTGGTCACTTTAACGGACCACTGACAATAGATATTTTTCAGGCAATGCTCTCCCGGAAATTTCAAGAAGTTGATATTGAAAAGGCTAAAATGGATATCGCCCCTTTTTTGAACGACAGGGAAAAGGCGGCGCTTGATTTATGGTCTAATGATTATTTTATGAAAACTGTTAAGAGCATTCAATGCAGCCCTTGAAGACAATTATCTGGATAGCCGCCCACAATTTAATGATATACATCTTATGATCACCGATTTTCGCGGAACGATATTCCCAAACTGCCACCATCCGCTCACACATGCATAACCAGTTGAATTTTCATGATTTGTTTGCGTACATCAATTACATTTCGCCTCTTTTTGTTATATCTTATGGCGATTAAAA
This sequence comes from Desulfobacterales bacterium, assembly GCA_021647905.1. Classification (NCBI taxonomy): domain Bacteria; kingdom Pseudomonadati; phylum Thermodesulfobacteriota; class Desulfobacteria; order Desulfobacterales; species Desulfobacterales bacterium. The sequence continues at coordinate 52,501 of JAKITW010000006.1, forward strand.
TTATTAATGGCAAACCTTAAAACAAATTCGGGTAGGCGCATCACCCCCTCTCTGTTTTTTGATTATTGCCTCTGCTGTCAACAACTTCAAGGCGATTGGGCGCGAAACCAATATTAACCGTTATCGCCACTTGCCATGTTTTAACTTATTATTTGTTGACTTTTTAATCGTCACGATATATAACGTTTGCATGCGTGATGCTTCCTTTTTTATAAACCCTGCTCTTGACTGGCAGAAACGGTATGAGGCACTTCGGGCCTTCTTTGTTGAACGTCTGCCTGCCAAAATTGTGGCTGAACGCTTTGATTACTCACCCGGATATTTTCGTTTGCTCTGTCACCAGTTCCGAACCGGCAAGATTGATTTCTCGGAACCTGTACCGGAAGGGAAGACCAAGCGCCGGCGCATCTCTGAGGAGGTTCGCAAAAAGATCGTCGATTGGCGCAAGCAACGTTTGTCCGCCGGTGACATCACCGAACTGCTCAATGAAGATGGCGTGGAAATCTCAATCCGCACGGTTGAGCGAGTGTTGGCGGAAGAAGGCTTTCCAAAGCTTCCCCGGCGAACCCGGTTGAAAATAGGCCTTACCGTCAAAAAGGCTGAGGTGCCGCAACGTTCCGAAACCATATCTCCTGCCGGTGTTGAAGGTGATCTATGGGAATCCTCCGGTGCCGGTGTTTTTCTTTTTGCCCCCTTCCTGGCTCAATTCGATATCGATAAAATTATCCGGAGTGCCGGTCTTCCCGGAACAAAGTATATCCCGGCCCAGAACTACCTGCTCTCGTTTCTGGCCCTAAAACTTCTTGGCACTGAGCGGTACGCTCATGTGAGCGACCACGCCTTTGATCCGGGTCTCGGGTTGTTCGCCGGTCTCAATGTGTTGCCGAAGTGTACGGCTCTCTCGACGTATGCATACTCCTTGGATGGAGTCCATCTCCTGCGCCTCCAACAAGCATTTGTCAAAAAGGCGTCGGACCTTGGTCTTTACAAGGGAGACATTATTAATCTCGACTTCCACACCGTCCCCCATTTCGGCGACGAGTCCGTGCTTGAAAAGCATTGGGCCGGGGCACGGAATAAAACGATGAAAGGGGCGCTGACCCTGTTTGCCCAGGACGCTGAATCCAAGCTTATCCTCTATACAAGTGCCGACATCAAGAAAGACGAGACCGATGATCAGGTTCTCCATTTCCTGGCATTCTGGCGAGATATTCACCGGGGAGTGGAACCCACTTTTGTTTTCGACTCAAAATTCACCACCTATACCCATCTCACAGAGCTTGACATCCTGGGGATCAATTTCATCACCCTGCGACGTCGGGGGAAAAAGCTTCTTGACCAAGTGGAGCGACTGTCACCATGGAAACGGATCACCATACCCCATGCCAAACGAAAATATCCCAACCCCCTGGTACATGATTCTTTGATAATCCTTCGTGGTTATGAAGGTAAAATCCGGCAGGTGGTGATCCGCGGCAACGGCCACGAGAAGCCTACCTTCCTTGTCTCGAACGACCACGATACTCCGGTTGAACTCTTGGTGGGCAACTACGCACGCAGGTGGCGAGTTGAAAACGGTATTGCCGAAGCAGTGAAATTCTTCCACCTGAATGCTCTCTCTTCGCCAATCCTTATCAAGGTTCAATTCGATGTAATCATGACAATGATCGCCGACACCTTGTATTGTATGCTGGCCAAAAAACTCCGTGGTTTTGAGTCTTGCGACGCCCCCGAGATATATCGCCATTTTGTCCGTACAAGCGGAACAGTACAAGTATGCAACGGAGAGGTCACGGTTACGTATCCTCGGCGTGCTCACAATCCCATACTTCGGGCAGTACCGTGGGATAACCTTCCAAAAGCAATACCGGGATTCGGGGGTGTAAAACTCAATTTGGTCTTCAAGTAGAGGGCTCCAAATGTTATATTCCTATGACGGTTAAAGCAACGCGAAAATCGGTGTTGGAGGTATTTATGGACATTTTGATTAAGCCTCCGGCAAGAATTTTACGCGCCCTTCTATGGCACGCTTGGGGTCGGTGGATTGTTCTTGGGCGAACCGCGATAAAGAGCTTTTTTAAAAAATATACCAGTTATCCTGTAATTAGGGTGGGTGGTGGCACTTCAGGAAAAGCTCTTCTGTGTTATGTGTTGGAGCCTCATCTGTCCAATTATGATAACTCACAAAGAAGCGTTCACTGCAACCAATGGCGGACACTTGCAATTGCAGAAATTATTAAATCATTAGGGTTTACAGTTGATGTTACGGACTGGCGAAACTGGTGGTCTCCTCATGCCAAGAACTACGACCTTGTGATTGGCCTTGGGCGGGCATACACAAGTAGCTGTAAAAAAAAGGCAAAGGGATGTACGAAAATTTATTTAGGAACAGGGGCTTTTTTTGACCAAGCAATCGCAGGAGAAGAGTTACGGATTGAAAATCTTTACCAACGCAAAGGTAAAAAACTTACCCGTCGTTATCGAACCGAGAGAGACCTCGGACCTTTGTTTTCAGATGCCATTTTTGTAATTGGTAGCGACTGGGTGGTAGAAACATATAAGCAGATATCTCAATCTCCGATCTATAAACTTCCAAATTCGGTTGTGACTGGTGTTTCGAATACGACCGAGCGAAAAGATTACAAGGTGGCACGAAGGCATTTTCTTTGGCTTGCAAGCTTTGGAGCTGTTCATCGGGGGCTTGATTTGCTTTTGGAGGTTTTTTCCGACTTGCCGGAGTATCATCTCTGGATTTGCGGGAATGTGAGTAGGGAGTCAGATTTTGTAGCCATCTATGATGAGGAATTAAATCATACACCCAATATTCACCATGTTGGGTGGGTTGACGTCACTAGCAAAAAATTTGAGGAACTGACTGCGCGTTGTGCTTATCATGTTTTTCCTTCCGCATCAGACGGAATGCCCGGTGCTGTAATCAATTCGATGAAAGCAGGATTAATACCAGTATTAACTATTGAATCAGGTATGGAAACCCGAGGGCATAGCTTTTTAATTCAAGAATGTAGCCTTGACGGAATTCGCCGAATTATACAACAAGCCGCAGACGTTGACCCGAAAACATTGCAAGAAGAGGCTGAAGCAATTGTTTCTTTTGTTGAAAACAAATATACAAAACAGAGCTTTGCTGAAAGTTTTCGTGGCCACTTACTTTCGGTGTTAAATCGCTGAGATGGCAAGTTGAATTGGTGATAATCTTGATGTGTTAAGGTCCTATGGTTCAATTCATGGACGCATGTAGAAAATGCAGGGTTTGTTCAAGTAAAAAACTCCAATTATTGGGATGTTGTCCTCCTATTCCTTCTTCTGTAGTCGAGTTTTTTCCCAAAGAAATCAAAGCCGGGATAAACCCAGGTTCTCTATGGAGGTGTCAACAATGTGGAGTAGGGTTGCGTATCCCTTGTTTTACGGAGGGCCAACTTGAGGCAATCTATAAAAGGATGCCTTCAGGCCAGATGAACTATATTTTCCAGACGAATGAAGCCTGGCGAAGAACACGTGAGTACCTCGTCCGAATCTGGGGTGAAAATGATCAACCTTTTGTGCTCGACATTGGATGCAATGAGGGACTTTTCCTGGCAGGGTTACCTGTTTCCTGGAAAAGGCACGGAATTGAAGCTTCAAGAGAGTCTTGCTTGACGGCACGATCCAACCAAATAAAAATCATTGGCCATTTTTTGGGTGATGACCCCACGCCTTGGCATGGTCGATTTGATATTGTCTGTCTTTTTGATGTGTTTGAGCACCTTCCGAACCCTCAAAAAGGCTTAGCGCAAGCCCTTCGTTTTTTAAAACCCGGGGGTCTTTTTTTTGTTAGTACCGGGAATATAAGGGGATGGACGTGGCAGTGGCTAGGGCCGCAGAATTATTACTTGGCAACGCCGCTCCATCTTTCTTTTGCATCGCCAGAATTTTTTCGTTGGTTCTCTCGGCGTTTTTCAGCGCAGTTAGTAAAAATTATACCGATTAGCCACCGAGCAGGTGGGACGAGGGAAAAAATTGAAGACTTGATTTCTGTTTTATACGAGGGCTTTAGGCAAAAGGGTGGGCTCTTTCGTATACCTCAACGGGCAATTCAATTTCTCCCACGCTGGCGACATCTGATGCATAAAACAAGGCCCCCGTTTTCAGTACACTTGAAAGATCACATTTTGGTTGTTATGCGGCTGGAATGAAACGTGCTTCTATAGGAACAATAACGGCAGAATTGGGCTGGGATCATTGAGTGTTAATAAGGACCACCAAACGCACAGAATCCTGTTTACTGAATGCTTTCTTTATGGGGCAGATAATTAGGAGTACCATTTTGTATGAAATCGGTAGGATCGAAAAAACTTATCATCACCGGCTCCAGCGGCCTGATCGGCTCCGAGGCGGCCGCCTATTTTGACACACTGGGCTGGAAGGTGCATGGGGTGGACAACAACATGCGGGCCGATTTTTTCGGGCCCGACGGCGACACCACCTGGAACCTCAAGCGTCTTCAGGCCTCTTGTAATAATTTCACCCACCACCATCTTGATATCCGGGACCGGGGGGCCGTGCTCAAGCTCTGCGCCGAGATCGACTACGACCTGATGATCCATGCCGCGGCCCAGCCTTCCCATGACCTGGCGGCCAGCCGGGCCTTTGATGATTTCGACGTCAATGCGGTGGGTACCCTGAATCTGCTCGAGGCCACCCGGCAATACCGGCCCGAGGCGGTCTTCTGTTTTACCAGCACCAACAAGGTCTACGGCGACGCCCCCAACGAGATTCCTTTGCAGGAGTTGGAAACCCGGTGGGACTATGCCCGGCCCGAGGACTATAACGGCATTGATGAAAACTGCCGGATCGACCACTGCAAGCACAGCCTGTTCGGCGCCTCCAAGGTGGCGGCCGATATCATGGTCCAGGAGTATGGCCGCTATTTCGGGATGAAAACGGGTTGCTTTCGCGGCGGTTGCCTGACCGGGTCCCATCACAGCGCTGCGGAGCTGCACGGGTTTCTCGCCTATGTGATGCGGGCCACCTTTGAGGGAAGAAAATTCCGCATTTTTGGCTACAAGGGCAAACAGGTCCGTGATAATCTTCATGCCTATGACGTGTGCCGGGCCCTGCACGAGTTCTACAAGAATCCCCGCTGCGGTGAGGCCTATAACCTGGGCGGGGGCCGGGAGAACTCCGTCTCGGTGCTGGAGGCCATAGACAGGGCGGAACAGGCGCTGGCAAAAAAACTGGCCTGGACCTATGTGGACGACAATCGCATCGGCGACCATATCTGCTACATCACCGACCTGACAAAACTTAAGAATCATTTTCCCGATTGGTCCGTCACCCGCAGCCTGGATGATATTTTTGAGGAAATGGGCCGGGCCTGCCGGGCCAGGTAACTTTTATCCCATGCCGACAATGAAAATTCCCGAGCATTTCGCTTAACATGCCAAGGACAAGTTCGAAAAAAAACCCACGGCTTCTTGTCATTGGCGGTAGTCCCCCTGGAACCGGCTGCGTAGGCGAGATAATATTACGGGATATCTGCCTGAATTATCCCGCTGATCACATATGTTGTTTTTCCGTCTGTCATTTTAAATATATAAACTCATATACTCCTCCTCCGGAATTGACCAACATGCCTATTCGTTTGGGTATCTGGAAACACGAGCATGGATATAGGCCTTTTCCCGGAATCCTGGGTTTCCTTGCGGTGTTCATCGCCGGGAGTGTCGCCTTGCCACGGGATGCGAAAAGGCTTGTCAGGGAGGCGGTGGCTTTTGGGAGAGAGCACCGTATTGACAAGGTATTGATGATTCTCGATACCACCACGACAATAGCCATGGGAGCGGAGGTCGCCCGACAGTTATCCGTCCCGCTCCTCTCCCTTGTCTGGGATGCGCCTGAATATTTTTTGGTGGGCAGAAAATGGGATCGTTTTACACGGAATAAATTGCTCGCCCGGTTCGGAGAAACACTGGGCCTGTCTGAGAAGGTGGCGGTGGTCTCGGAGACCATGCAAAAGGACTATAAGAAAAAGTATGGGGCCAGGACCGTCATTGTCCGCCATGGCCTGCGGATGGAAGACTCCATAGAGCAGGCGGCGCGTTTTTCAACCCCCACTGATTTTGTCATCGGCTTTGCCGGCGGCCTCTATGCGCTCAGTGCATGGGAAGCCTTGTTGCAGGCCCTGGCAGAATGTGACTGGCACATTGCCGGCCGGCAAGTCGTGCTCAAGGTCCTGGGGTGGAATTTTCATTTCCGCACTAAAAAGAAGATGAATATTCACTTCCTCGGCTGGCGATCACCAGAGGAGGCCGCTGCAATACTGGCCGGTTGCAATGTGAATTATCTCCCCCATCCTTTTGAGCCGGAATTGTACCACCTGGCCCACTATTCGTTCCCAACCAAGATGAGCACCTACCTGGCGGCCGGCCGGCCGGTATTTGTTCATGCCCCACCCCAGTCCTCCTTGACCCCCTTCTGTACCCGGAATCAGGTCGGTATGTTATGTGAATCACTTGATCCGGCAGAAATCATTGCGGGATTGAAGAAATTAGCTTCCGATCAAGACTATTATTCCGAGTCGGCCCGGCAGGTGTTTGCTTTAACCAGAACCGAGTTTAATAAAGAACACTTCCTGCGCTCTTTTGCCGAGTTTATCGGTATTGCATCGTAACGGGATTACTGTGACCACGACTTGCCCACCGAAGAGAGCCCTTATTCTTTATTCGGCAGCCTCCGGCGCCTGCGGGATAGGCACATGGGTTGATATGTTGAATGCGGCCCTGCGTAAACATGGTTGGGACGTCCGGGTCGGACTTGCCTGGGGAAGAAAATATCACGACCCACGAAAGGTAGAGGCCATGCGGCCGGACCTGAAAACAGTCTGGCTTGATGGCAGGACCGGCACTGAAGAGGGCCGAATCCGCGCCATTGAAAAGGCAATAAAAACAATTCGGCCGGATGTTGTTATTCTGACCTGCCTCCATGATGCCTTTGAGGCGGTGCGACGACTGCGGTATCGCGGGGAGAAATTTCGCCTGCTGGCCACCAACCATGGCAACCTGCCGACCCAGGCGGCTGCGCTGTTGGAGCACCGGGATAGTATCGATATGGTGGTGTGCGTGAGCCGACTCAGCTACGAGGTGATGGCCAAGGCGCCGTCCGGGTTTGAGCCGGAAAGGATTCTCCATGTCGCCAATGCGGTGCCCCTTTCCTCTTCCGGACTTAAGCGGAAGAAAAGAATCCCGCATCGGGTCGGCTATGCCGGTCGCCTGAGTGATGACAAAAGAGCCCGTGACCTTGTCCCCTTTTTTGCGGAGATGCGGAAGAATTGTCCGGCTGCCGAGCTCTGGATCGCCGGGGCTGGCGAGGCGGAAGAAGAGATACGGGCCTTGGCCGAATCCTACCCCGGCAAGGTGCGGTTCCTTGGGCAGTTGTCACCAAGGCAGATGAATACTGATTTTTATCCGCAAGTGGATGTGCTGGTCCATTTTTCGCCCTCCGAGGCGTGGGGGTATACCCTGGCCGAGGCGATGTCCCACCGGGTGGTGGTGGTGGCATCCGATTTCCGGGGGGTATATGCCGACCGGCTCCTTGAAAACGGAGTTAACAGCCGGATTTTTCCGGTGGGCGATACTGCCCGAGCGGCCCAACTGGTTTGTCGTCTTTTGGCCCAGCCGGAAGAGTATGACCGTCTTGCCGACCAGGCCAAAAGGCATATTGAACGGTTTTTTTCCCTGGACACCTTTGCCGACTCCTGGAGCAAGGCGCTTGCCAGGTGTATGGAACTGCCGCCCCTCGCCCGGCCGTCCCGTCCGGCCTCTCTCAATCGAAAGGGCCGACGGGGCATGCCCGAGTCTTTCTGGGAAGGGATGCGCCGTCTTTTGGGGCGCAGGGTCCCCCATGCCAGCCCGGGCGAGGAGTGGCCCCACTATCAATGTCATGACCAGGAGTTGATGAAACGTATGGAAGAATCACTGCACCGGGCAATGAACATAAAATGAGCACGGGTTGTGAATAAGCCGCAACGGATTTTAGTTATCACTCCGTCCGCCTATATCCTGAGCGGGCTGGCCACCTGGCTCGATTATCTGGAGCCGGGATTGCGCAGCCAGGGATGGGAGGTCGTTGTCGGCCTGGTGGCGGGACCCCGCTTTCATCTCCCGGAGAGATATCTTGCCGAACATCCCCACCAGGAGTGGCTCCCGGTCTACTGCGGGACCGGCACTGCCGAGGGGCGGGTACAGGCGGTCTGCAAAGCCATAAAAAAAGTTCGGCCCGCGCTTGTTGTCAGCGTCAATATTCCAGATGCAATACTAGGTGTTGCCAGGCTGCGGCGGGCAGGGTGGAAAGAACTGAGGGTTGCCATGGCGGTCCATGGTATCCAGCCGGACCTCTATCGGGACATGTCCGCCCATCGGGACCTCCTCGACGGGGTTATCTGCACCAACCGGCTCGCCTGCGAGCTTGCTGCGGTTGTGGGAGAAATGGAACGGAGCAGGATATATTATGCCCCATGCGGGGTGGACCTTCCCCGGCCCGGGAAGGGGAACCCGACCCGGAACCCGGACAAGGCTATGCGCATCGCCTGGGTTGGCAGATTGGAACAGGAACAGAAGCGGATCCATGACCTGGAGGGGATCGTCAAGTCCCTGGCCTCCCGGGATGTTTCCTTTACCCTGCTAATTGCCGGCACCGGTCCGGAAGAGACCTCTCTTGCAGAACAACTGACAGATGCTGTTGCCCGGGAGCAGGTAATATTTCTAGGATACCTCTCCCCTTATGAACTGCGAACCCGGGTTTTTGAGGAGGCCGATGTTCTGCTGGTGACCTCATCCTGGGAGACCGGTCCCCTGGTGATATGGGAGGTCATGGCCCATGGAATTGCCGTGGTCAGTTCCGCCTATGTCGGTTCGGGGCGTGAACGTGCCTTGAAGGATAAGAACAATGTTTTGCTTTTTGATGTCGGCGATACCAGGGGTGCAACGGACTGCCTGGAGAAGCTATCGAGAGATCCGGATCTACGGCAGGCCCTGGCCGGCCAGGGAGAGAAACTGATTCGGGAACGGTATACGATTGGGACATCGGTGCGGAATTGGCGCCGGGCCTTTGCCAGGATAGCGGAACATCCCCCTTTGGGCAGCCATGCCCTGGAACCGGCTCAGCCGCCGGCCGGCCGGTTGGACCGCCTTTTAGGGAGGCGGGGGGCAGAGGGTCTTCGAGCCCTGTTGCGAACCAGGGCCGGGGTCAGCGATCCAAGTGGAGAGTGGCCCCATACCCATTCCGGCTCGGCACCCGATGATGAGGGCTTTTGGGTCGTGGCAAAGCAACTGGATCGCCGGGGCTGAACGGGTTCGGGGGAGAAGAATAAAAACGGGCAACGGATTATGGGACTTTCTTCTTTGAAAAACATCTTCCGGGCTATCGCCCTGCTCCGTTATCCGGAGCTGCTTGCCTATCTGGGGGAGCGGCGCTTTGAGATGCTGGAACTGAAACGGATCCGCCATCATTTTCCCACCGCGGTCCTGTCCGATCATCTTGAACTTTGCGCCTATCAAAGGGAACTCCTCATCTTGGGAGAGAAGGTATCGATTGGCCGGGGCACAACGTTGTCCTTCGGCGATGACAGCAACGGATACGGACGAATTACCATTGGCCGGGGGACATGGATCGGCCAGTATAACAATATACGTGCCTGTGAGGACGGGCCGGTAACCATAGGCGCTCATTGTCTCATCTCGCAGTTCTGCTCCCTGGTGGGCTCCGACCATGCCATGGAAAAAGAGCGGCTGATCATCGAGCAGGGAGCGGATCGGAGCCGACTCGGGGTGACCCTTGCCGATGACGTCTGGCTCGGCGCTGGGGTGACAGTGATGCCCGGGGTGACCCTTGGCACCGGGGCGGTGGCGGGTGCCAATTCCGTAGTGCTGGAGTCGGTTCCGGCCTATGAGATATGGGCCGGAAGCCCGGCAAGAAAGATTGGCGAGCGAAAATAGATGTTCTTGCAGGTAAGCGAATGAAAAGAGACTCCGAAAAGCTCAAAGGTTTCAAATGCCATCGAGCAACTTCAACAAATTGGTAAGACGATACACGTCGGTCGTCTGACGACACGATTTCAGACGACTGGCACGTGTCTTTTTTTCCGAAACCGACAACATAATTTGTTACACACTGGAATGGAAGAGATTCAACCGGTTTTCATTATTGGGTGCCCTCGGTCCGGCACCACTGTTTTTCAACGATTCCTGGCGGCCCATAACCGGTTTGCCTGGGTGTCGGATAAGTTGAACCAGCAGCCGGACCGGCTTGAGATCGCCAAGGAAAATAGGCTCTATGATCTTCCCTTGATCGGCATCCGAAACTATATCAAAAGACGGCCGAACACACCCCACCCGGTGGAGCCGTGGAATTTCTGGAACCATTACCTGAAAAATTTTCAATGGCAGCGACATGGCCCGGTTCCTCCCAGAAGGAGGACCAGGGAAGATATCTTTCCGGAGGAGATTGAAAGGCTGAGGTCGGCCGTAAATCGCATCTGCGTCTCTCTCAACAAGGGGCATTTTCTGTCAAAGTATACTGATTTCCCTCGTATCGTCTATCTGCGCCAGGTTTTTCCCAACGCCAAATTTATCCACCTGGTACGGGATGGCCGGGCTGTTGCCTTTTCCTATTACAACCGGGTCCGGAAGGGTGATTTCGCCACCTGGGAAGAGCGCGACTGGTGGATAAAGGGATGGCCGGAAGAGTGGCGCAATGATTTTCTCAACAAACGAAACAACCCTCTCGGGCTTGTCACCTACCAGTGGAAGTTCTTTTTGGACGAGATCTGGGCCGATGCCGAGACGCTTCCAGGGAAGGACTACCTTGAGATAAGCTATGAGGACTTTATTGCCCGGCCCCAACAGGTAATCGGCCGGGTCCTTGATTTCAGCGGATTACGTTTCACCGCGCGGATGAAGTGGTTTGTGGAGCATTATCCCCTGGCAGATATGAACAGGAAGTGGCGTGAAAAATTGGCTCCGCAACAGATACAAATGATTCATGAAATCATAACGGAAAAAAGGTTTGCGAATCTCCTTGTTGGTGAGCAAGGCATGGTGAGGTGGTAGGCAAACATGGCCCAGCCATGCTGGTTATTTGCTATGCCGTCTTTAAAGGAAAAAATTGGCTGCTGGCTCCATGAGCGCTGGAGGACGGAGCTTGTCCTGTCTCCGATGTTGTCACAATTAACAGGGCACCACTGGGTGGACCTGTGCAACCGCCATGAACGCTTGGGCCGGCAGGAGAAAGGGGCGCGTTCCTGTCCATGGGAAGACTCTTCGTTCCTAACCGTGGCCCGTTTTTTTCCAGGGGTCGGGGGACGACTGCTGCGATATTGTCTGACGGAGTGGCCCATTCACTTTCAGGAGAACCCTGCAGGTCACGGCTCTCCTGTTTCGCCTGAGATGAGTGTTATCCTGCCGGTGGGCGGCCGGGACCGGGTGCCGCTTTTTCTGGCCGTCCTCAGAGCATTTTGGGGGCAACGAGCCGACAATATTGAAATCATCGTTGTCGAGTATGCTGTCACGCCGGAATATGAACCTTACTGCCCGGCGGATGTGACCTATCTTTTCCTGCCAATGGAATCGGGCGGCCAGTTTAACAAAAGCCTGGCAATGAACAGGGCCGTGGACCGGGCATCTGCGCCGTTGGTTCTCCTTCATGATGCCGATCTCGTGCCGCCCGCCGCCTATGTGGAGAGCCTGTTGTTCCGGTTCCGGCAGGGGTGGGAGGCGGTCCGCCCGGTCCGCTTTGCCTTTCACCTTGAACAGGATGATTCGGATCGGTTTATTGAAAGCAAA